>CAYJDL010000044.1:0-4959 GCA_964368885.1 uncultured Desulfovibrionaceae bacterium
TCTTTCAGATTGTATATGACCGAATAAAAATTGTCTAATTAAGGTAGCCTATCCACCTATCCTTGCCGGTACACTTAAGGCTAAACGTAGCATTGAAGCTGGCATGGGTGGAGTTCCTTTTCAACGTATTGAAGCTCTAGTGGGTAGTAATTTTTATGACAAGATTACCGGGCATCAATTGGTACGTGAATCATATCGTTTGTGGGCGGCTAATCAAGCGTCCTTCGGAGATAATGATTTTCGCAAGCGTGGTTTTACTTACGGCGGCGTAACCTTCTTTGAGGCAAGTGAAGTGGTAGGTGGTTTAACTATGGTTGATGCAGACAAAGCTCATGTCTTTCCTGTGGGACCGGGTATTTTCACTGAATATGCGGCTCCGGCTAATTGGATGAGCACAGTTAACACCTACGGTCAACCTTATTATGCACAGATGGAAGTTTTGCCGCATGATCGTGGCATCTATGTAGAAGGTCAATCCAATCCGCTTATGATCTGCAATTTTCCGGAAGCACTTGTGGAGATTACTGCGGCATAATAGGTAGGTAATAGCAAAAATATATATCGGTAAAATGGAGGGCATTATGAGTCAAGCAAGAGAATTTGAAGCATTACAACATTTATGGCCAAATTTTAGCAAAAGTGAAATTGACTGCAATTGCGAGCAGTGTGGGCATGAGCTTTGGGATCAGAAATACGGTGCATCTATGCCTGAATATTTGATTAATGCACTTGTAAGATTGCAAGCTTTACGTGAAGAGTGGGGTAAAGCCATGGTTATGAATTCTGCACATCGTTGTGTTTCTCATAATGCCAACGTAAGAGGAAAAAGCCGTAGTAAGCATTTAGACATAGCTTTTGACGTACGTATTCCGTGGAATGAGCAAGAAGAATTTAAGAGATTGGCATTAGAACATGGCTTCAACGGTATTGGCTTGTATCCAAATGATGGCTTTGTACATATTGATGATTTGCGAGAGTATCTGACACAGTGGAACGGATAATTAACAGTGCGTTGAAAAAGGGCAAACTACTGCGTCAAAATTAAAACACAGACCACTTATGTATGTCTGTATACACTGCGTGCCCTGTGTTTTAATTTTTCCTTGTATTTCACCCTTTTTGAACGCACTGTAAGAAATAATAAAAACTATATTTAATCAATAAAATTTTTAGATATGGATTTTTTCAACAGTCTGTTAAGGGGAAAATCGTGGAAGATAGACTTATTCTACAAATAATTCTTGGTTTAATTGGGTTTATTGTGGCTCTTGTCGCCTTTATTTGGAATGGACACGTAAAGCAGCATCATGAAATTAATGCAATCTTAAAGGAGATGGTGCATACCAAAGAAACCTGCATGGGCATATTTGCGCTTAAGAAAGACTTAGCAGAGATGGGTGGACGTTTAGCTGTCCTTGAAAAAATCAAAGTTGGCAATTAATAAAAAAGAGAGTCTTAGCTATGACTATATTTTTATGGATTTTATGCATTGTTTTTGGAGTTCTTGGCAGTATTTTTGTTGGTATTTATTATTATCAACATCCAATAGGTTCTCGTGTAAGCAATTGCACTGGCTCTATGGGTGATGGTTGTATGATGTTGATTGGTTGGATACTTTTAGCAGTATCCGCAGCGTGTGGATATTTTGCATATACATGGTGATGGTTATGTGGGATATTCCTTGGATTTTCGTAATACCTTGGTATGTTGGAATAGCTGTGTGCGCTATACTTATGTCTCCCCTCATACTGGTTTGGTTAGTCGTGGTGGGTGTATGCTCTCTTTTTGAGAGGTTAAAATAATGCTTACTCGCAAGTGGTGGCGCGAAGCTCTTTCTAAAGCCGACAACGTGTCCACCACACGCATTTGCTTTCTTTTCGCTAATGTATTTGTGTTCGTATGCACTATCTTATTGCTAATATTAGATAGATTCACCTTAGATTGGGCATGGTTTTTACTTGGTATATTCACAACGGCTTGGGGCGGTAAGGATGTAGCAAAATACATGGAGGTGCGGCGTGAACTTAACAAAAATAGCTATAGCGGTAGCGGTGTTTCTCGCCCTAACAGTGGTAATCCTATGGCAAAGGGTTCAAATAAAAGACCTTGAGGCGGAACAAAGCATATTAAAATTGAGCAATACAAGCCTACAACAGCAAGCCGAGCACAATTTAAAGTTTATTGAAAGTGCTAACTTGGATTTGCAAGCTTGCATGGATAGCAAAGATAAGCTGGTAAAGAGTTTTGAAAGTGTAAATACCCTTGTTCGTAAGGCTAAACCCACAAACATCAATACACAAAAGGTGGTGGATGATGCAACGCTACGCCGTATTATTGATACTCTTAATAAGCCTTTGCCTTTGCCTGTTAGCGACAGGATGCAGCAGTAAAGAAAAAATCGTGCCTGTAGTGGAAATACAAAAGATCATCCCTTGCCCAAGACCAAGTAAACCTTATGAGCTGATACCGTTAAGATATGCATATTTAGAAAGCTTTGAAAATGCAGAAATAATTTTGAAAAACCGCTTAATAACTGATGAATATATTGTGGCCTTACAAGGGACTATTCTTTGTTACGAAAGACAAATAGCAAAACAATCTAACGGAAAAACAGTACAAAATGATTTTTAAAGAACAATTACAAGCCGATGCTATGACTTTTCTAAATCCGGAAGAATTTGGCGAACCGCTCAATATTGATGGAGTTCAAACCTGTGGGCTTTGGGATGATATAAGTGTTACTCTGACAGGTGATGTTATAACCGGTATTGACAGTGTAAATAATTTTGGTCTGCTTGCCTTGCAACGTGTTCTTTATGTAATTTCTGAAAATAATATTAACATTCCAAATGATTATCAAGGCATTTCCACGCCGCATGTAGATCAAAGGCTTTGCATTAATAACGAGTATTGGCAGGTTATGTCGGGTACACAGGAGAGCCTTGGGATTTTAAAGTTAGTATTACAGCGTATTTATTCGTGAGGTGCTTATGGTGGATCTAAAAATAGATATGGCCGAGTTAGAAAGACAGCTGTTGCCCTTGGCAGCTTTTCCCAAAGAAGCACAAGCTGCTGTGCATAAAAGCTTAAAAAGAAGTATGATAAGCGTGCGTACGCAAATAAGCAGAAAAATACGAGAAAAATCAACTTTGCGCTCACAAAGCATAAGTCGTGCTGTGGGTAAGGTAAATATTATAACACAAGGTTCTTTCATAGAAGGTTCCGTGCGTGTCGCAAGTCCTGCCGTTCATTTAAGTGAATATCAAATTGCTCCAAAACGTGCTACTGCCCAAAAAGGGAAACGTCCTCAACTATGGCGTCCTTTGCGTTGGCGAGTGGCAAAAGGTGAAGCTTTTAAAGAGAACAATGTTGAAGATGGTTTTTCTAAAGCCTTTGCAGCATATGCTAAAAGCGGAAAGTTAATAGTGTTTCGGCGTAAAGGACAAAGGCTTCATGCCCAATTTGGACCGCGTGTACAATATTTCATGGTCTTTGATCGTGTGCAAAAACCATTGGAAAAAATTGCTCGTGAACGCTTTGAAAAAGCATTGCTACATGAAGTTAAACATCGTTTGTCTAAATTGAAGTAAGGATTTTCAGGTATGAGTAGCCCCTATCTTTTACAATGTGCCTTGCGTGATGTGCTTAGTACCGCTCTTGAAAAATTTCCTTTAGCTGTCCGCAAAGATATTAGAGGAGACATTAAGGGAGTAAATAAGGGCGATACTAAGACAGAAAATACTCGTCCCGTAAATATTTATCTTGCGGACATAGCATTACGTGAAAAAGGCAGTGCAGAATTGGCTCCGTTTATTTGTTTGCAAGAAAGAAGCGGCGAAGACATTGATGGCATGACACGGGTAGAAATTCTTATGCGTCTTGTGGTGTATAGTGAAGATGTGGAGGGTGTCGCCCATGAGCTTTCAAATCTGGTGCAAGTGGTGCGTCATGTACTTATGCCCTTTGTGACACGCCCTTTACTTAGGGAATATCGTCTGCTTTTAGATGAAAAAAAACGATTACTTCCTTGGGAAAGGCCGCTTGATCAATTTCATCCTTTTGCCGAAGCCTTTATTTTATCTATGTGGGATTATAAGGGTTTTGAACATACTTACTTTACGATTTAATTTTAACTAGCAAGGAGTTTTTATGTCTTATCGTCATGGTGTCTTCACTCAAGAAGTACCCACGTCATTACTTACCCCTGTTCACGTTGATTCGGCTATGCCCGTCATTGTGGGCACAGCACCTGTGCATAACCTTGCCAACGAAGTAGTTAAGCCTATCAATGAACCTGTGCTCATTTATAATATGCAAGAATTTGTGTCACGTTTTGGAGAACTTAAGGAAGGAGATGATAAAAGTGCTTTCACTCTCTATCAAGCGGCAGAAATTTATTTGACACGTTATAAGGTAGCTCCATTGGTAGCCATTAATGTTTTTGATCCTGCACGTCATAAAAATGCGGAAAATGCTGAAGATGTACCCGATGTCAGTGCCGTTACCGAAGCAGACATTATTGGTACTACTACTTTTGCCGGACGTACAGGCTTGCAATTAGTGGAGGAGGTCTTTCCTCGCTTTCGTCTACTTCCGGGGCAAGTGCTTGCGCCTAAGTACAGTTCTGATCCAAGCATTGCTCTTGCTATAGGTTCAGCGTCTAATAATATTAATGGGCATTTTCGAGCCACCGGAATTTGTGAAGTTCCGGATTCGGTGGCTTATTATTCCGATGCTCCGGCATGGCTTAACGATAATAATTTACAAGATGTAAACATACTCTGCATGTTTGGTTCTTGCGTTTATGGTGGCGTTACGGAACCAGGCTCTATTCATCTTGCCGGAGTTATTGGACAGCGTGATGCCGAAAATGATAACATCCCTTATTATTCACCCAGCAATAAGAAATTCTTATGCGAAGGCATGGTTCATGCCGGAAAAGCCTTACATCTAACTTCT
>CAYJDL010000044.1:4969-5413 GCA_964368885.1 uncultured Desulfovibrionaceae bacterium
AAACGGTAATGGCATTGTGACAGGATTAAATATGATTGGCGGCCTTGTGGCATGGGGTGATCAAACCACAGTTTATCCGGCTAATACTGATGTTAAGGATAGCTCCATTCCTATTCGGCGTATGTTCAATTGGATTGGCAATACGCTAATCTTAACTTCATGGCAAAAAGTAAGTTCTCCTACGAGCCGTCGCCTTATTGAAACGGTACAAGATACCTTTAATATGTGGCTCAATGGTCTTAAAGGTCGTGAATACATTCTTGGTGGTCGGGTGGAATTTGAAATGGTGGATAAACCTTTGCTTGACCTCATGAATGGCATAGTGCGTTGGCATGTGTATGTGACACCGCCCCAGGCTGCACGAGAATTAGTCTTTATTATGGAATATGATCCTGAATATTTGAAAACACTATATGGCGTTGCCTCATAAGGAAAATATATGTC
>CAYJDL010000044.1:5423-9624 GCA_964368885.1 uncultured Desulfovibrionaceae bacterium
ATATGTCAAACTTACCAAATACAAATCTTATTCCTTCGGTACTAACCAATGCTCGTGTGTATAGAGACGGTGGCGTACAGCTTGGCATTGCCAAGGTAGAATTACCAAGTATTGAATTTATGACCGAATCCATTGCCGGGCTTGGCATTGCCGGAGAAATTGATACTCCTGTGCAGGGACATTTTTCTTCCATGCAAATCAAATTTACATGGAATACCACTACCTCAGACGCTATTAAACTTATTGAAATGCAAGCTCATCACTTAGACATTCGTGGAAATATTCAAAGCTATGATGCCGGAACGGGTAAGTATCATGATGAAGCTATTAAAGTCTTGGTTCGTGCCAGTCCCAAAAGTGTTGGTATTGGAGCTTTTGAACCGGCTAAGAAAATGGATGCTGAAACGGAACTTGAAGTATCCTATCTCAAAATCAATCAAGCCGGAAAAGAGCTTGTGGAAATTGATAAATTTAACATGATTTTCAGGGTTCTTGGTGTGGATAAGATGGCGGCTATACGCAGTAATCTAGGCATGGACTAGGGGTTGTCTCTAAATAAATTCTTTTGCGTTTTGCCTGCGTCAAACAGCGTTTTTTTGCTCCAGTCAAATACCATAAGAGTATGTTCCTTCCGCAAAAAACGTGTTTTCCTTGGCAAATTCGCAAAACCTCTTTATTTAGAGACAACCCCTAGCAAACCGTTGAAAAATGGCACGGAAAATAAATACGAATATAAATAAGGAGATAATATCATGAATAAAAATACAAGCGTAACCATTAAACTTGATTTTCCCGTAAAACTTGCTGATAGAGAGCTTAAAGAAATAACCATGCGTCGCCCCAAGATGAAGGACATGGTAAAACATAAAATTAACAGTGCAGATGTGGACATAGAAACGGGTGTATCTTTTACCGCGGACTTATGCGGTCTTAATGTGGAAGACATGGGGGAGTTTGACACAGTGGATTTCCAAAAAACGCAAGAGGAAATTTTGCGATTTCGAGGCCTGCTTAAGTGAATTTGAAGCACGGAACATGGTGCTTATGCTTGTGCGTTTTGTAAAATGCACCTTTATTGAAGCTATGGAAATGGATGTTCAAGAAGCAAGGGTATGGCTTGATGCGGCCTTAAAACTGGAAGAAAAACTGGAAAGATAAGGAAAATATATGAATAAAGCATTGGGCATTACCTTTGCCATAGGAGCAAAACTTGGTAACTCTGTGGGGACAGCTTTTTCTAGTTTAAGCACCAAAATCAAAGCCACAGGTACAGCTTTTGGTGAAGCTTCGCGTAAAGCCAAAGCTTTACAAAAAGCCTTGGATTTGCATGGAAGTCGTGCATCCTTGATTGAACAATATAAAAATATTGCTGATAAATCCGGTAAGGAAGCACAAAATCTACACAGCCAATTGGTACGCGTTAGTCGTCAATATGCAAAAGCTACACAGGGAGTACGAGAGCATGGACGTTCTGTTGATGATTGGGCAAGAGCACAAGCTGCTTTAAATCGGCGTCTAGCTCAAACCGAAGAGCGACTTCAGGGTTTAAATAGACTTCAACAACAACGTGATAATCGTCGTGAAATGGCAGGCCAAGCTGCAGGTGTTGCGGCCTTTGGTACAGGCTTGGCTATGCCCATTGGCACCACGGTCAGATTTGAGGATCAAATGTTAAGAGTAGCTGCCGTATCCAATGCTACTCAAGAGCAATATCAAGCTCTCACTGAAAAAGCCAAAGAATTGGGACGCACCACTCGTTATACAGCTTCGCAAGTCGGTGAAGGTTTGGAATATTTAGCCATGGCTGGCTTTAATGCCAAACAACAAATGGAAGCCATTGGCGGTGTATTAAATGTTGCAGCAGCGGCCGGAATAAACCTTGGTACCTCATCGGATATAGTAAGTAATGCACTTACAGGCTTTGGCTTAAACGCTGATCAATCTAATCGTGTTGGTGATGTGCTTACCAAAACTTTTACAAATTCCAATACTACATTAGCCTCATTAGGGGAAACTTTAAAATACGTTGCTCCAGTAGCCAAGGCTGCCGGAGCTGATATTGAATTTGTCGCTGCTGTTGCCGGAGTTATGGGAGATGCAGGTATTCAAGGGAGTATGGCCGGAACCGCTATGCGTTCAATGTTTACTCGTTTAATTGCTCCGGCTAAGCAAGCCCAAAAACATATGTCTGCTATGGGCATAAACTATGAACAGATGCAAGAGATTATGGCTGACCCGGCAACGCAAGCAGCAGCACAGTACATAAAGAAAATGGGAATTTCCGTAGCTGATAGCAATGGTGATTTAAGAGATTGGAATGATATTTTAACTGAACTTTCCGTGAAAATGGATAATTTAAGTGAGCAAGATAGGCTTGCGGCAGCTACAGCTATTTTTGGTAAACCGGCTTTGTCAGGTGGATTGGCAGTACTAAGTGCAATGAAAAAAGATGAATCGTATTTAAAAACACAATTAGAACAAATGCGCGAGCAAGGCAAAACAGAAGCGCAAATTACAGAATATCGCTTAAATTTCCGCAACAAGCTTCATGATAGATATAATAAGAATTTGCTTGCAAGCCAAGAAGGTACTGCAAAGCAAATTGCAAATCGTATGGAGTCTGGCGCAGGTGGTGCTTTACGTTCCTTTGCCTCAGCTTATGAAGGATCTATGTTAGCCTTTGGCAACGCCTTCACACCCATTTTAAAAGATGTAGCTGCCGCCCTCACCACTGTTACCAATGGCGTTACAACCTTCATTGAAACTTTTCCTAAACTTAGTTCAGGTATAGCTCTTGGAGTAACTGCTCTTACAGGATTAGCCGCAGCCACTTTAGTTTTTCGCTTTGCTTTTTCCGGTATCAGCACTGTAGTACAAGCCGGAATTTTACTTTTTAATACCTTGCGCAATAGCACTATATTAGCTGCCATGGCAACTAAAATAGCAACAGGTGCACAATGGCTTTTAAATGCAGCTTTAACAGCCAATCCTATTGGTGTTATAGTGATGGCAGTAGCTGCGCTTGTGGGTGGACTTATCTACCTTTATAATACTTGTGAACCTGTGCGTAAAGCTTTTGATGCTATTGGTAAATTTATAGCAAATGTTTTTGATGTCATTTTGAAGAAAATACAAACAGTTTGGAGTTTCTTACAGAAATTTGCTGAATTTGCTTCGCCTGATGAATTTGCACCCGGTGGTGGTAAAGATGGAATTATTGTTTCTAGAAAAAAACCAAAAGAAAACCCTATGCCCATTTTTGAAGATGATGATACAGAAAAAACTTCAACAAATGACAAATCCCCAGTCATATCACCATTAGCTTTTGACCTTGCCAAAATGGGTATTGATACAAAGATGGGTGATGCTTTTAAAATGCCGCAAATGGCTACCCCTTCCGGTATGGGGTTAGACAAAATGCTTGGTACCGGATTTAAAATGCCTAGTGATGCAGAGTTGCAACAAATGTTAAATACTAATTCGCCTAAAGCCAATATACCAAGTTCTAATACTGGAACAAGCGATACAAATATGAATCTTAATATGAATTTTAATATAAATGGTGTCACAGATAACGAGCTTGCAACGGGCGTGATGCGTTCTCTTGAAAATAATAGATCTAGTTTAGAAGCTATGCTTTACGGCATTATTAAGGATCAAGTTAGGGTAGCTTATGGCAACTAATACTTACCGTACTATACAGGGCGATGCTTGGGATTTAATTGCCTTTAGGCTTTGGCCCAAGGAACAAAGAAAAACACAAAGACCGGAGCTGCTTATGCACCATCTTATGCTTGCTAATCCTGAGCATATGGACACGCTTATTTTTCCGGCAGGGGTTGAGCTTATGATACCAAATATTGAAAATGTTGCCGAGAAAGTTGCCGTTCCTGCATGGAGGAAAGAAGCATGAACGCACGTCGCATAAAAGTAACACTTTTTATTGGAGGAAATGATGCAACGAGCTTTATTTCGCCGTCTTTGCTTAGCTTTTCGTACACAGACAATATTTCTGGCAAGGCAGATGAAGTACAAATTACGATGCAAGACAGGGATGCTAAGTGGACTGGTGCGTGGAAGCCGGAAAAAGGCTTAGAAGTTAAGGCATCGTTTGAAGTACAAGGTTGGCCTGATAATACGCCGCAAGAGGATGCAAGCCTCGCCCATCAGCAAGCAGAGCATGTAGGACAGACGCTAAATT
>CAYJDL010000044.1:9634-14185 GCA_964368885.1 uncultured Desulfovibrionaceae bacterium
GATTGCGGCACTTTCAAAATTGACAGTGTTTCCCTTGCCGGACCGCCCGATGTTTTTACCATTAAAGCTGTAACCTCCGATTTAACCAATTCCTTACGTGATACTGGAAAAAGCCGTGCATGGGAAAATACCGACCTGCAAAATATAGCTTCACAAGTGGCAGCAGAGCATGGTCTAGAACTACATTATGAGGGAGCAAGTTTTGCTATGCAGCGTCAGGATCAACGTGAAGAAGCCGATTTACCCTTTATTGCTCGCATTGCCAAGGAACGAGGCATGGAATGTAAGGTGCATAATAAAAAACTCATTCTCTTTGACAGTATGAGCAATGAACAAAAAGAGCCTCTATTAGAATTACGGCGCAATGGAAAAAGCATTCTATCCTATAGTTTTAGTGAGGAAAGTTCCGGCACCGACTATAACAAAGCCAAGGTGAAATATACAGACACCAATAAAGGCGAAACACATACGGCTACGGCTTCTGTGGAAAGTGCAAATGCCAAAACCTTGCAACTTAATAGGCGTGCGGAATCGTCAGCCGAGGCTATGCACCTTGCTGGAGCCAGTTTACACAATGCCAATAAAGGAAAAAGTAAGGGGTCGCTTTCCCTTATGGGTAATCCACGCCTTTTTTCCGGCATGACCGTTAAGCTTGCAGACTATGGAGATTTTTCCGGTACATATCTTATTGAAAAAGCCACCCATAAAATTGTGGGCAATGGCGGATATACTACCGACCTTGATTTACGCAAGACCATGGCTACGCCACAAGTGCGCAGTAGTGAGGGATCTGTTCCCTTGGTCGATGTGCCAAACAAGAATACGTCCCTTAATACATTAAGCCCTTCGCCTGTCAATCCCCTTTCTTTATGGCAAGATACCTTTGAACCTCTCAAGGAACGCTTTAATCTTTTACCGCAAAGTAATGACAGAGATAAACTTTTGCTTTGCTTACCAAATATTGCCGAAGCCATGGCCGGAAAGGCAGAAAATGCCAAGGACGCACAAGGCTGGCTATATTTGCAAAGCATGTTTCATAAGTGGTTTAGTGGTAAGGCTAATACTAATTTAGAAAGTGTTGCACCATTTTGGGTAGATATTGATTGGATACTATCTTTTCCCCGTGCTTTGCTTACTTATGATAAATTTATCACGCCCTTAATACCCATGACAATGGATAAGAATATTGCCAATCAAGCGGCCTTAGAGCAACTTGCGATTATTTTATGTCGTAATGGGTACATGACGGACAAGAAAAAAGATTTTGATTTTATATCCCTATCTTGGCAGGAATGGGAGGAAAAATATCATACTCTCATAACTGTAGAACGAAATCCATTGACAGACGGACTTATGGTATCCATGGCCGGTTTTACTTTGCGAGCATTGGCAAAAGGTGCAGTAGAGCCCTTGGGAAATCAAAAATACCGTATTCACGTGACAGACATGGCTGTGTTTGCCCATGACGGTTTTCAGTTCGCTGAAGATGACAGCTATTATGCCAATAATCTTGGTTGGTGGTCTTGCAATGCATTGGAGTACACTCCAACAAACCTCAGTAGTCAACAGGATTTTTTTAAGTTGACAAATGAAATTTTCCGAAATTTTTCAAAAAAATATAACTATGGTAGTAATTTTTTAGTTTTATCTATGCCAAAAAGAGTTGCAAATTTTGAGGGGGCAAGGTATGAATTTACATGCATACAAGATTCCCAATAGAGCCATGCTTTTGGCGTTTTCGTCCAATAGTGTTCAAAAGTCAACGCATAGGTATAGCTATAAAAAGCTTTGCCATATTGCTTGGCGTTATTTTAATGCCATTGTGGGGCATATATGTATTCGAAGAATCGTTGACATTTTCAAATTTCTTTTTAATTTGGTTTTACAAGTTAAAATATGTTTTGTTCGGTTTTTACAGGATGTACGTTTTAGCATATTTGCTTGTTTCTCTTTTCAGTATCTATCTTTGGTGGAAAAAGCCACATTTTCTTACACTTCTTTTTATGTTCTTCATGCTTATTTTTATTTGCGGAGCGTGGGGAGATATATTTATTTTAATGCTCCACTGGGGCAGATAGTCCCTCTTGTAATTACCATTACTAACTTTTTTTGCGAGGTCAGCCATGTCGCATGATTTCGCATCCATCCTTCGTCGCATAGAATCTCTTGAAGCCAATCGTGGTACAGTATTGCGTTTTGGCAAAGTCACTGAATCTCAAGGTGGTTTTGTGCGTGTAGAAATTCCCGACAACGACAGAGTCAATTCTTATCGTTTACCTACCATTCAAAAACGTGTCTTAAAAGACAAAGACATTACCATGCCTGACATTGGTGAGCCTGTGGCCATTTTATGTCATGGGCAAGGCTTTGAAGATGGCGTGGTGCTTGGTGCGTGTTATTCGCCGCATACGCCCGACCCCGAGCAAGAAAGTCATGTGGATTATAAAAAATATGAGGATGGCACCGAACTTTGGTATGATCGCAAATCCCACAAGCTTGTGGCTAAGGTGCAAGGGGATGTGGAGCTCACCACTCAAAAAAATCTCAAAGCAAATATTCAGGAAAATGCAGAAATCACCGTAAAAGGCAAGGTTAATATTGAATCAGCCGTTAATATTACGCTTAAAGCTCCTACCATTACCCTTGCAGGTGCTTTGCTTGCCACTGATGAAAATGGAGACGTTGGCACTGCCATTATTAAAGGTAGTCTTGTTGTGCGTGAGGGTGGTGTTGCAGCTCCGGATAATGACGTTACTGCCGGAGAGGTATCTTTGCTTAAACATGAACATGAGGGAGTAATGCCCGGCGATGGGATGAGTAGCAAGAATGTATGTGGGTAGTGTCTTTGCCAGTGGATAGTGACTAGTGAAAATTTGGTAGCACATTCATTCACTAGCAACTAACCCCTAATCACTAACCGAAAAGATGTGAGTAAGTTTATGGAAGTAGGTTCTTACGGTACTATTACTTTTGAGGTTTCAGATTTTCGTGTCCTGACTCCTTCCGGCATTTCACGAGAAAGTAAGGCTAGATATGCAGAACATAAAGTACATGCAGCTAAGCCACGTCTTGAATATTTAGCACCAGAGCTTGTTTCCATGAGCATGAATATACGCTTACTTGCAAGTATGGGGGTTAATCCACATGCAGAAGCGGAAAAACTTTGCGCTATGGCAGAAAGTGGTCAAGTGGCACGGCTTATTATTCTTGGCAGAAATTATGGTTATATGATTTTAGAATCGGTGTCACAGGACTGGCGACACACAAGTTTCTTGGGTGTATATAGTATTGATTTAGCTTTAAAGCTTAAGGAATATGTGTAGAAAGTGTGGAGTGTTGAGTGTTGAGTTATGGTACGCGCTTCGCGCACAAGAAAGTATTTATTTTAGCGTGCGAAGCACCTACATTAACTCCAAACTCCAAACTCCAAACTTTGAGAAAAGGAAGTATATCATGCCTGACACTCTTATAACTTCACGTCCGCCTATAAAAATAGGAGCTACGGGGCTTGATGCCATTTTGCAAAATATTGGCATAATTGTAACCACTTTGGCTTTTTCTGTGCCGCTGGATCGTTCTTTTGCTTCAACGGGAACTTTCATTGATGCTCCAAGTCCTTATGTTGTGGCAAAACGCATAGCTGAATTGACAGAAGTGATAGAAAGCAAAGAACCGCGTGTGCGTGTAACAAATATTACTTATGAGCCAAGCGTACAAAGCGAAATGGATGGAAGCGTTTACCCACGCATTTTTTTTGAAATAAAGGACGGTGTAACTCTATGATTTCTTTTGCTGATACAAAGAGCGTAGAAAGTCAAATTTTCACCACTTATGAACGTATTGCCGAAACTACGCTTTATCCCGGTGATCCTGTACGCCTTTTCTTGGAATCCTTAGCCTATGTTATCTCAACGCAAAATATGCTTATCGACGTTGCCGGAAAGCAGAACTTACTCGCTTTTGCGCAAGGTGGACATCTTGATCAAGTGGCACTTATGGTTGGTACCATGCGTCTTGGGGATGCTCCGGCTACTTGCATTCAACGTTTTGCATTGGCTGAAACTCTGCCTTTTGCTGTGCTTATCCCCAAGGGCACTCGTGTCACAAGCGGCGATGCCAAGGCAACCTTTGCCACAACGCAAGCAGTGAGCATAGCCGTCGGTGAAATAAGCGTAGAAGTGCAAGTATCTGCTACTACCAATGGTGCATTTTTGAATGGTCTTATAGCCGGACAAATTAATAAGCTCATTGACCCTGTATCCTATATAGCCAAAACGGAAAATATAAGCACAACGACCTTTGGAGCAGATGTGGAAAGCGATGCTCGCCTACGTGAACGAGCAAGGCTTGCTCCGGAAAGTTTTTCTTGTGCAGGCCCTGTGGGTGCATATCGTTATCATACCATCACCGCTCATCAGGATATTGAGGACGTAGCTGTATGGTCACCAAAACCCGGCACGGTGGATATTCGTCCTATTTTAAAAAATGGTATATTACCTTTGGATAGGCTACCTTAATTAGACAATTTTTATTCGGTCATATACAATCTGA
>CAYJDL010000045.1:0-1967 GCA_964368885.1 uncultured Desulfovibrionaceae bacterium
CCAGATAATATTGCCATGCTTATAGATGCTGGTGCGGATATCTTTGTATCCGGATCAGCATTTTTTTCACATCCTCCCTATGCTCAGCGTTTAGAGCAATTCCAAGAAGCGGCGTCTAAAGCAAGTCGTCGACCTCTGTAATTTAAGATAAAAAGGAAATTCCCCATGCTTCAGCGACAATACCTTGCTCATGCCTTGCGTTTTTTAGCCATTGATGCCATTAACTCTGCTAATTCCGGTCATCCCGGTGCCCCCATGGGTATGGCAGATATGGCCGAATCCTTGTGGCGTCATCATCTTAAGCATAATCCTTCAAATCCAAAATGGGTGGATAGGGATCGTTTTGTTCTTTCAAATGGTCATGCTTCCATGTTGATGTATGGCTTGTTACATCTTTCGGGGTATGATGTAAGTATTGATGATATTAAGAATTTTCGTCAACTGAAAACCATTACTGCCGGACATCCTGAATATGGTCTAACCACAGGAGTAGAATGTACCACCGGTCCTTTGGGTCAAGGCATTGCCATGGCTGTTGGTATGGCACTTGCCGAAAGGCATATGGCAGCGCAATTTAATCGTGATGATTTTAGCATTGTAGACCATTATACTTATGTATTTCTAGGTGATGGCTGTATGATGGAAGGAGTTGAGCACGAGGCTTGTTCCTTAGCTGGTACTCTTGGGCTTGGCAAATTGATTGTTCTTTATGATGCAAATGGTATTTCCATTGATGGCAAGATTGAGGGCTGGTTTGCTGAAGATGTAGCGGCACGACATAGAGCTTATGGCTGGCATGTTATTGAGGCTATAGATGGGCATGATGCCGAGGCAATTGATAGGGCCATTATTGCCGCTAAGGAAGAAGTTAATAAACCATCACTTATTATCTGTCGTACTCAAATTGGCTATGGTTCAACAAAAGCCGGCAATGCAGTTTGTCACGGTTCTCCCATAGGTGTTGAAGAAAGAGAGGCTATGGCGAAAAAACTAGGTTGGGATTTTCCGCCATTTGTAATTTCAGAAGATATTGTTCAAGCTTGGAATGGTACAAAGCGTGGAGTAAAAGCACAAAGTGCATGGAATGCCCAATTTGCTGCTTATAGTAAAAACTATCCGGAGCTTGCTCAAGAATTTTTGCGTCGTACACATGAAGACTTGCCAAAAAATTGGGATGAAGTGGTAAGTGAAGCTCTAAAAAGCTGTGCTGAAGCCAAGGAAAATATTGCAACTCGAGTAGCTTCTTTGCGAGCTCTAGAACATTTTGTACCAAATATACCTGAACTTGTAGGTGGTTCTGCTGATTTAACCGGATCTGTAGGAACTAAAACCAGTCATTCTACTGTGCTTGATTGCGACAATTATGCAAATAACCATATTTATTATGGTGTAAGGGAATTTGCAATGGGTGCCATGATGAATGGTATGGCATTGCATGGAGGCATTATCCCCTATGCAGGCACCTTTATGATTTTTTCCGATTATGCAAAAAATGCTATAAGGTTAAGCGGATTGATGCAAAAAAGAGTTATTTGGGTTTTAACACATGATTCTATTGGTGTTGGTGAAGATGGTCCAACGCATCAGCCTGTGGAGCAAGTAGCTTGTTTACGCTTTACGCCAGGTATTCACGTTTGGCGTCCCTGTGACACTATGGAAACCTTAGTTGCATGGAAATGTGCAATTGAAGAGAAAAAGGCAAGTCAATGTCTATCCTTAACACGTCAAAATGTCCCTTACATTACTCGTAGTGATGAACAGATAGACAATATATCCAAGGGTGGGTACATTTTAAGTGATTGTGAAGATGTGCCGCAACTAATTCTCATAGCAACCGGATCTGAAGTATCTCTAGCCTTAGAGGCTGCACAAGTGCTCACAGCAGAAGGTAAAAAAGTTCGGGTCGTGTCTATTCCCTGTACAGAACTTTTTGACGCCCAAGATGCAAAATATAGTGAAAAAGTTTT
>CAYJDL010000045.1:1977-6312 GCA_964368885.1 uncultured Desulfovibrionaceae bacterium
CACGAGTAGCAATAGAAGCGGGAACTGCTGATTTTTGGTGTAAATATGTTGGGCTTGACGGAAAAGTTGTTGGCATGACCAGCTTTGGAACTTCTGCGCCCGGAAATGTATTATTTAAACACTTTGGCTTTACTGTTGAAAATATTATTGCTAAAGCAAAGGAAACGATGAAGAATTAATTTTTTTGGGGGGTATTTTTGTGAAAAAAAACTCCCTCCAGTTATGGTTGTCTCCATTCAAAAAAGATTTTACTAGAATTTTTCTAAAGAATAAAATTTATATCTTTAACCTTATAACTGTAAGTAGGAATTATTTATGCTACTATTAAAAGATCTTGATGTTCAAGGTAAAAAAGTTGTCATTCGTGAAGACTTAAATGTCCCTCTAAAGGATGGAAAAATCACTAATGATAAACGTATTCGTGCCGCCGTACCAACAATTGCCATGGCTTTGGAAAAAGGCGCAGCGGTTATAGTTTTATCGCATTTAGGGCGTCCAACTGAAGGTGTTTTTGAGGAAAAATTCTCATTGCGTCCCGTGCAAGAGCGTTTAGCTCAATTACTTGGAGTCACAGTTGATTTAGCAGAAGACCCATCTAAGGTACAAGCTAAGGTAGGGCAAGTTGTTCTTTGCGAAAATGTTCGTTTTTTAGCCGGAGAAAAGAAAAACAATCCCGACCTTGCTCAAACTTTAGCAGATCTTGGCGATGTATACGTTATGGATGCTTTTGGCTCTGCGCATAGAGCCCATGCCAGCACTGAAGGAGCTGTGCGTAAAGCTAAAATTGCTTGCGCCGGACCACTTATGGCGGCAGAACTTGACGCTTTTGCTAAAGTTCTTCATGAGCCAAAGTCACCCTTAGTAGCCATTATTGGTGGTTCCAAAGTTTCAACAAAGTTAGCCTTATTGGAAAATTTATTGGATAAAGTGGATAGATTAATTGTAGGCGGCGGTATTGCTAATACCTTCTTGGTTGCAGCAGGTTATGATGTTGGTTCTTCGCTATATGAGCCGGATTTAGTAGCAGATGCCAAGCGTATTTTAGAAAGAGCTAAAGCAACTAATACAGTTTTGCCCTTGCCAAGTGATGTAGTTGTAGCTCAAGCTCTTGAACCTAATCAAGAAGTACAAACCGTAAGCGTTGATGCTGTGCCACAAGGGCAAATGGTTTTAGATGTTGGTCCGCAAACTGTGCAAGCCTACAGTAAATTATGCGCTGATGCGGCGACCATTATTTGGAATGGTCCTGTTGGTGCTTTTGAAACTGAACCTTTTGGTGCCGGAACCAAAGTTTTAGCTCAAGCTTTAGCTCAAGGTTCTGCATTTGTTGTTGTTGGTGGCGGCGATTCCGTCGCTGCGGTGGAACAATATGGTTTAGCTGATAAAATGGGCTATATTTCCACTGGAGGCGGAGCTTCATTGGAGCTTTTAGAGGGTAAAGTATTACCTTCCATTGCTGCTTTGCAAGATAGAGCTTCTTAAGAAAACACGAGTTTATTCTTATTTTTTTGGGGAAAGACTTTTTATGAACAAAAAGTCTTTCCGTCCGCAAGATAATGGGCTTTTCAAAAAAAACTTTAATTAAAACGTTATTAACATATTGCTTCTTTAGAATATTTTATTTTAAGTTATTACCTAGCTAAATATTTTGTTTTAGACTATATTGTTATAATAAATTTTGTGAGATTGACCGGAGGGTGTATGCGTAGATTTTATCAAGAAAGTTGGCAGGGAATTCCTTTTTCTGTTTTTACGCATGTTTCTTTCTTTCATTTAGCAAACGCTAAGTTTTACGCTACATTTTATGAAGAGTTGTTTCGTCGTTATCATTGTTGGGAATGCTTACCAGCTGCATGGCGAATGAATAAAAATAGAGGAGCACGCTGGGTAGCTGAGCAGATTAAAGCTCAAGAAAAATTTAAGCAAAGTGAAGTTAATTCTGAAGAGCAATCTGCCTTAAGAGTTTTGTCCATTGGTAGTGGGGTTGGCTATATGGAAAAAGCCTTGCTAGACAATATACAAGATTTAGAGTTGCATGTTAATGAACCTAGTACAGTAGGATTGCTTTGGCTTAAACAAGTTGTGCCCATAGAACGTATTTATATTGGGCACCCATCTTATTGCTTACCACCAAATATTCAATATGATATAATATATCTTTCTGCTGTTGATTATGGCTTCACCAATGAAGAATTGGCTTTGGCTTTAAGAGAGCTTAAAGCACAATTGGCTTCTAATGGACGCCTTTTGTGTTTATCTTCTTCACTTTTGGTTGAGGATAGTTTTATCGGTGGCATGGTTAATGCTTTTAAGATTGGTCTTAGAGCTGTATTGCACTTTTTAGGTGTTCGACGTCAGCAATTTTGGGGTTGGCGTCGTACTCGTGCAGAATATCATACTTTTTTTGAAGATGCTGGCTTTAAAAATATTCACGATGGCTGGCTTGACGATGGTTTTAACTCTTACTGGATTTGTGGAGAATAAGTAGCATAAAAATAATGTTATATTTTTAAAATATTGACGACAAATTCCAATATTGTAGTTCAATAACTGAAAACTTTTTATTCATAAATAATTTACTGTAAACTCCTTTTAGTTGGTGACGATGCAAAGGTATTCAAAATTTATTTCTTTTGAAAATTAACTAAGTAAATTTAAAGCCATGCGTGGAAATGAGTTAGCTTGCGAGAGCATAGCAACAGCGGACTGGGTAAGTATTTGGGTGCGTGTAAAATCCGTCATTTCCTGTGCAACATCTGCATCAGATATGCGTGATTCAGAGGTAGCAGTATTCTCTGACTGTATAGTCAAATTATCCACAGTAGCTTGAAGTCTATTGTGCATAGAACCTAAATAAGCTCGTACTTTGTCCTTGGAAATAATAGCATCGGTAATAGCCTCAAGAGATTCTCCGGCTGCATCTTGTGTCTTAATATGATTACCGGCATCATTTAACGAATCATCACCAACGCCTAAGGCTTGTGCTGTAACAGTACCAACATGAATTTGATAATAATCTTCAGCACTGTCATTCATAGAGCCAAAATGAATAAGTAAGCCCCTTTTCTTAATTTCCTCTTCAGCGTTTGCTAAATAAGCATTAATTTCTGCTTGTGTTATGTCCACAGTTCCGCTGACGACAGGATTAATAACATCTAAAGTTAGGTTTTTGTCTACAGCGGCGGTCTCAGCAGTAGTGACATCTCTATATTGTTTGCCATCCGGAACAAGTGAATTAAGGGCATTCATGATATCGACAGCGGCATTTTGCCATGCAACATAGTCATAGTCTCGTGGATTTAAATTACCGGCAGTTCCGGTTTTTACATATTTTTCTCCACTTGCTTCTAACTGCAACTGCTGTAAACGTGTAGCCGGAATATAGTAGTTACCTGTAGTTGGGTGTATCTCAAAAAGCTTGCCACCAATACCAGCAACGCTAGACCCATGCCATGTTTGAGTAAAATCTTCATTAAGAATGTCAAGAGGTGAGCCAGCAATAGCAATAGGCGCAATGGGGTCAAGACTTCCATCCAAAAGCTTAATGCCGTTAAAGTCCGTAGCATTGGCGATGC
The DNA here is from genome assembly GCA_964368885.1 of uncultured Desulfovibrionaceae bacterium. GTDB lineage: Bacteria > Desulfobacterota > Desulfovibrionia > Desulfovibrionales > Desulfovibrionaceae > CAYJAD01. The sequence continues at coordinate 5,553 of CAYJDL010000045.1, forward strand.
GAGAAATTTCATCGGCTATCTGTTGATACTCAGAATCTATCATTAAGCGTTGTACGGAATTATAAGTTCCTGTAGCGGCTTGTTCAGCTAATTCTTTCATGCGTATTAATTGCGCATCGATAACAGCAAGAGCACCATCAGCAGTTTGCACAAGGGAGATGGCATCATTGGCATTGCGAATACCTTGATTGAGGGCGGCAATTTCTGCCCGCATAAGTTCACGAATTGCAAGACCGGCGGCATCATCTGCCGCACCTACAATGCGTAATCCAGTAGACAAATTTCTGGTCGAAATTGACAAATTAGCAAAATGGCCACTGAGCGAATTGGCAGAGCGTAATGCCATGGCATTATGATTTATAGCTAAAGCCATATATTCACCTTCCCCCTAAGAGCAATGTAACTGCTCTTAATAGCATTAAAAAATATATTTTCAGAAAGTCAAATTTTCATTATATAATTCTTTATTAGGTCTTTATGTAACCCAAGGTTAATAAATAATAATATCTGCTACCTGTGAAATGAATAAAGAATTAAAAAATAACATATTAGATGTAATAATTAAAGAGATATTTTATTAAAACTTATATGATAATCATAATGTATAATCTGTGCAAAGATTGAGTAGGAAAAAAATTCCTTTTTCAACGAAAGCCAAGTATCAACTTTTTAGATGCAAAAAATATACCAAGTTTTACCTAAAACACGTTAATTTATTTTATTCATAATTCTAAGTTGTTGCATAAAAAAGATAATTTAT
>CAYJDL010000045.1:6322-14124 GCA_964368885.1 uncultured Desulfovibrionaceae bacterium
TTTATTTACGTTTTCGGAAGAAGCTTTTGGGTTTTAGCAAAAGCTTTCTTCACCTTAAAAAATAATTTAATTAGTACTTCCTCAATTTGCGCTTGACAAAATATTGTTATTTTATGGAAGATGTGTTGAAACGAAAAATAAGGTGCTAAGGAAGCGTCTATTAAATTACTTTTTATAACTTGAAGGTAAACCTGAAAAAAATCAGCACTTATTTAAATTGACCTTATTTAATTTTAAACAATAGCCAGACGGCAAGGTGGGCTAAACTATGCAAGATAAAGCAAAAAAAAATGATACTTTTCCTAGTGCTCATAATATTATGCAAGAACATTCAAGGTTAGGTTTAAAGTTGCGAGAAGATTTTTTTAATAATCATGCCGATAATTTAGATTTGGCATCTCGTGAAATGGCAAAGGCTTTAGCTAAAGGAAGGAAAATTTTGGTTTGTGGTAATGGAGGGAGTGCAGCAGATGCCCAACATATAGTGGGAGAGCTTGTAAATCGTTTTCTAATGGATAGACCGCCTCTTCCTGCTATCGCTTTGAGTACCGATACCTCTGTACTAACTGCCATTGGTAATGATTTTGGTTATGAACAAATCTTTTCAAAACAAGTGCAAGCTTTAGGGCAATCTGACGATGTTTTGCTTGGAATTTCTACTTCCGGCAACAGTCCAAATGTTGTTATGGCTTTAAAGGTTGCCAAGGAAATGGGGATTTTCACAGTGGGACTTGTGGGAGATGCTGGACAAATGGGTTCATTATGCGATATTTTATTGCCTGTTCCAAAGGCTATAACGCCTCTTGTGCAAGAAATACATATAACTGCCGGACATATGCTATGCCGTCTTATTGATTATTACTTATTTGAAAATGTAAATGAACTTCAACTAAATACTTAAGGAAAAGCAAAAAAACAGGACACGCCGTGTATACAGACATAGCGGTCTGTTTTTTTGCTTTAACAAAGCAGCTTGTCATTTTTCAACACCCTGTTAAACTTAATGTCTTTTAACGCAGCTAATACATAATGGTGAAGTAGGATGACCATCAGCATGATTTTGTCGAAAAAGAACAAAATCATCTTTGCACCAAATATCAGCTGAATTTTCCTCATTAACATTGCCAAATACTTCTCTACATTGAGCCTGAAGCGAAGGTACATTTAAATAAACGCAGGGAGAAATTGTCCCTTGTGTATCAACATACAAACATTTTTGAATATTTTCTCTGCAAACTCCACCGCTAATAGCAGTTGGTAGTGTATAATGAAGCTGTACCCCATAATCTTCAGCTTTATGGCTTGCTTCCTCAAGCAGTTCTTTTGCTATGGCTAATTTTTCAGTGTCAGCCGGAGTAAGACCTAAATGTGCTAATTTTGGACTTGGGATATAATCCATAGTGCTAATAATAGCTGTAGAAACTCCAAGTTTATGCATAAGTTCTGGCAATTTTAAAACTGATGGCATACGATCCGCTAACATAATATATGCTAGATGCAATTCTAAATGAACAGCATAGTGTTTTTTACGAATTTTTTGCAAAAAATGAATTTTTTCACAAACCTTTTCAAAAGGAACTCCATGCCGACTCGAATTACTCTCAGCATCAGTGCCAGCTAAGGAAAATGCCAAAATATCCATGCCGCTATTGATAATTTGCAGAGCAATTTTTTCAGTTAAATGTAATCCACAAGATGTAGAAGATGTTAAACATCCTGCCTTACGGGCAAAAGCTAACATCTCAAAAAAATTCGGATGTAAAAAAGGCTCTCCCCAACCTTGAAGGTGAACACGAGTACATCGCTTAAATAATGGCCAAAGATTGGCAAAAGTTAAAGGAAGCATATGCTCCCCTTTCCATGTTGCTGCATGAATAGTTTGCGGACAGTAACTACAACTTGCAAAGCATAATGAGGTAACCTCCACTTGCATACAGTCTAAAGTGCGTACTGGTGGGCGTATTAGTTCCTTGATTAGATCCCAGATTGAAGGTTCTCGGAATATTTTATCATTAAAGATATTTACTCCTAAATCGTTTTTAAGAGGAAAATTCGCATATTGATCATTAGGTAATGACATTTTTAATTCCTCCAAAAACGCCAAGTTCTTTTTTTAGGTGAAACAATCTCTTTAGCCTGCACTTGCCAAGAAGTTTGAACAAAGGGCAAATGAGGTTTAGCGCCCCATTTTTTCTTAAAAAAACTGATACCAGCATTAATACCAAGACCAAGATTACAGCTCGAGTAACCACGATTTTGGGCTTCCTGAATTAAAGACCATAAAAGCACGTCAGCTACTCCGGCAAAAGCGTGTTCATGTCTCATGGCAAACATATAAAAAGCACACTGCCAAGAGGTAAAATCACCCACTGTAAAACCTAGTAACTTGCTACTTTTATTGTCATAAGCAGAAAATAATAACACTTGTTGCGTATTACTGCAATAGTTTCCTAAACGCTGAAAAATACTACCCATTTCCGTGCTAACATCGGGTCTGCGAATATAGTTTAACATTAGTTCCTGATGTTCACCAGACCAAGCACTTTGTCCTTGTCCTACTTGTATTGTCAAGTGCTCAGTAGCTTTTTTACACATATATTGAGCATTTTTTAACTTATCAATACTTAGCGGAAGGTCAAGAAAATAATAATAATCTTCTTGACTTGAAATATTTGTAATATGGGAGGGGATATTAGTGGGACGTATTGGAGCAAGAACAGTAATTCGTTCTAAGTCTTTTAAAGAGTTTAAATATTCTATGGATTGCTTTAAACTTTGCTCTGTTTGTTCTTCTTGTATGGAATAAGCTACCAAAACAGCGTGATTTTCTTGCATGTGAACTAGGTAATTGCCTAATACAAAAGAAGAAACGTTGCTAACTGCTTGTACATATGGCAATAATTGATCAGGAGTGAGAGCCTGCAAAGCATATTGCGCAAGGTTATGTGTAGTAGGTTTTAACATGTAAAAAGCTCCAGTCAAAATGCACTAAATTTATTTACCCTTGCGTAAAAAGTGCCTAAGTTTATGGCTTAAAGTAGGCTGAAATTGAGTTAAAGTAAAGCCATCTTCTGTCAACATATTACGCAAATTTAGCATATGCGCTGTGCCCACAAATACAGCCGTTCTACCTTGCTCTAAAAAAGGTCGCATACGTACTCTCGATCATCAATAACTTCACGGACACGATTTGGAAACTCAGCACTTGTCCCCATAAGTTTTAATAAATCGCCTTGCAGATATACTTTAACATTCTCTTTTATCATTTTACGCCATTGATTGCAATTTTTGAAAAAACGTATCACTCGTTCAGCCGGAACAGAATTTAATGAGGCTAATTGCTCTTCAAGGCTTTCCATGGCTATTACGTTTTTACCCATTTCATGTGCAATATTCCACGCTTCAAGGTCAACTGACTGCTGCCATCCGTTACGTTCTAAAAATGCAGTCCAAAATGTAAAAAAAGTTGACCATGGTCTAGCATTTTCTAAAAACCAACGCACATCAACCTTTCTACTAGCTTCGATATTTAAAGCTCGTGCTAAAAATCCCTCAGGCCCTCTAACCACTCGTTCCAAACGCCTAATGTCATCTTCATTTAAGTATTGCAATAGAGGTCTTTGTTGATCTGTAAGAGTTTTTCCTTCCTTTTCAACAATTTGTAAACTCTGTGAATCTAAAGGTCCTTCAAAAATAACATGGTCAACTTCTTTAAAAAGCTTACGAAAGGAACGCTCAAAGGAGTAGCAAAAAAAATGAGCCGAACCGCCAATCCATGAAACTTTATCGTTTTTTTGTACTTTCCAGACCATTGCATATGGTCTTTGTTCGGCAAAAGTAGCATAGATTTGACGCTTTGAGCGACCCATGAAGTCATTTAATTCTTGCCGAGAAATATCATTGTTTTGCTTTCTTCCGGCGACAAGACCAAGCAAAGAATGCATATCATCTTTAAATGAAGCACTATTGTCTTGCCAGGCTGCTCGCACAAAGGGCATAGATACTTTTGCACCCCATTTACGTTTAAAGCGAGTTATGCCTTCATTTACCCCCAAACCCAAATGTATATATTCCTTATTTTCCTTTGCACTTAATTCAATCATAAAGGCAAAAAGTGCATCAGCAGCATGAGGTACATAAAATTGTCTAGAGTGAGCCCCTAACATATATGAACAAAACTTCTTAGGGGTAAAATCCATCAGAAGACAAGCTACCAAGTGCCCTTGTTCATCCCATGCGTTGAGCAAGCGTAAGTCTGAATTTTTATCCAATAAAGCTGTAGGAGTTGCTAAAAAAAGTTGTTTCACCATGTCTGTCATGGCAATAGACTGAGATGCAGAGGAAGAGTCAGGAGAGGTTGACACATTGATTAACGTACTAGATTTGCGACCTAAAAACTCTGTCCACAAACGACGATGTTCCGACGTAAAATCACGTCCTTCATCAATTTTTAATAAAGATTGAGCCTTAGCTACAGGACGCTTTAATTTTGAAGGTATCTGAGCTTTACTATCCAATGTGTAAAAAACATCTTTTTCTTGTATGTTTTCTTGCAATGTTGGCGGTAAATCTGGTCCAATAGCATAAACCTGACTTGCTTTACTTTTCTCAAGAGCCTTATTTTTAGCTTGAATAAAACTTTCATGGCTATACTGCCCTTGTACTGGATAGCCTAAAAATGTAAGCCAGTCTTGAGCATAATAATACAAATAACTTACATTTTCATTTTCTAAAGAGACTGTTTCTACACAAGCTGTTCCACCAGAGACAGTTTGCATAAAGTAGACGGAATGCTCAGGAACCTTTGCATTTTCCAATATGACTTGCATATCTGGGATAGACATTATTTATAAAATCCTTAAAAATATAGCAATTTCATCAGAACATTACTATGTATATTACGCTTAACCTAAAAGATAATTCTTTTATATTCTTCACACAAGGCAAATAATCATAGATTATAATCAAAAGCCATAACGAAATGAACCTGTTATCATATGACCAGTTTCACGTTCAGAAGCTATTAAATTATAATTTAATCCAATTTGCACATCTTCATTGCTAAGCCCAAAACCAACACCGCCATTAAATGCTACGCTATCAACATTTGTCATGTTCACCGAAAAAGGTGCTGCCACGCCTGGCATTGTAGCTCTAGTGTTAGCTTCAAGATCTCCGGCCGCAAATACTACGCCAAGATCAAGCATAGGTCTAAAAATCCAACCTGTATCGGTTTCAAAATCTGCACTAAAGGTAACCCCTACAGGAAAATACCAAATTTCCTGAAAATCTTGTTTAACATTAAAAATAGTAACCCCATTGTTTTGAACATTATACGCATGGTTGTTTAAACCCATATAACGAACACCAGCATGAGGAGTAACATCTAATACATCAAAATTAAATGTATATTCTAATGATATACCTGCAGTAATTGCTGTACTTTTGCTTTCAGCTTTATGATTCCCAAGTCCACTAATTGATGCATGCTGCTGCTTTAACATGCCTAAATTATCAGTAAAGCCAACATCAGCAGTTATGCCAAAATTATTTGCCCTGTAAGCTGCATAGAGCGAAAGACCCCAAAAGTCAAAATCACTTTCTGTTCTGGCGTAGTTACCGTTGGACCTTGAAAAGCCAGTACCAGTATTGAAGGCTACACCTAGACGAAAAGTATCATCAAAAGTATAGTCCATACCAATAGCAACACCTCCAAGATTCATATCATAACCACTTTGTATGCCAGCTGACTTTAAACCTTGAACATTACTCCATTGATAAAGAGGCATTGCCCAAAAGGTCGTTCCATTAAGAATTTGCTCAAATTCGCTTCCGGTATTTACGCTTGTAAAGTTACCACTTTTAACAGCGAGAGATTGACCTCTTCCGCCTCTAAAGCCCATGGCGTTGCTACGGGCAACAAGAGCATTGGCACTAGCCCAAGTAGCCTGAATAGTAGCATTTCCTAAGCCGGACAAAGCTGCAAGCTGTACAGCTCCATACAACATTCGACCACCATTATCTCCAGCCGCCAGAATATCTAAGATGAATTTACTTTGTTGAGTATTTGCATGCAAGGGAACTGTTGGGACTATGGCTAAAGGATTAAATGTCGCTACCGGCACAGCTCCATTCACAGCATTAACTGCCATAGGTGCGGCGACTGCTGCGGCATTTATCACTTGAGCATTGACAGGCAAAGCTGCATTGACAGGGGAAACAACCTTGGCTAAGGCAGTTGTATTAACACTTTTAACATTACTAACCGAAGCACGATATGTTCTACCAAAATCTCGTGTGGGTGTAGAGACAACACTTTGAGTAGGAGTAACTACTTTTTGAAGTGTAGAAAGGGTTATGTTTCCAGCCCCTGTGCTATTAATAGAACTTAAAGATGGTAATGCAAAGACTGGTTTTACACCTAAAAGCAATGTTCCTAAAGCTAGAGCACCAAGTGTCAAAGAGCCAATTTTAAAGCTTTTTGACATAGCAGAACTTTGCACACAACACTTTTTTAGCACAGCTTTATAACGAGAGCACAAATTACCCACAGCGTTTTTACTTAACATATATGACCCCCTAGCAACTCAGACTCAAAAAGCAGTCTATTTAAGTTAATTTTCTCAACTGCAAAAAAGTCAAATTTATATTTACTTTTTGTGAGCATTACCAAATTTGCTTGGCACATTACTATTAAATAGTAAAAAACCATAGTAAAGCAAATTGTATAAGTGTTATAGCATCACATGTTGTAATTTTTCAGAAAAAACACTCATACTTGTAATCAGTTAAATTTTTTCTGAAAATAATCTTCAAGGTGTATTTTAATGAGCGCAATTAAATGGTCTGTAAAGCAATTTTTTGAAGAACTATAATAATACTTAAGACAATAATCGCTGAAAACTTCATGCAAATACTACGCCATATAATATTGACATATTGGATTATTCTCTAAATTACATCAAATTACATCAAGGGTCGAAGAAATATTTCATCAACGACCCAACATAAAATTATGCTTTTATTTTTTCATACCACGCTTAGATGCTTTAAGCGGGTTAACCTTAGCAGCTTTTTCTTTTGGCAACTCTTGAATGCGATGTTTGTTTTCTTCAAAAAAACTTTTATAATCAATACCAAGAGCATTAATTCTTTGCTCCATAAGCTTGCGATCGCTGTTGCGATTAGGATCTGCAAGATTATTATCAACATATTTTTGAGCGGTAAGGTAAAGACCTTTTTGATCAATTGCTAATAAATAAGTGTTAGCGTTTTCTTCAACGGACTGAATAACCATTTCATTACCTGTACCAAAACGAGAAATCATTTTCAAAACCTACCTTTGAACTGTTAAATGTTATATGCGAATATGCTTTTTCTTTTCTCTTGCTAAATTCCACAAAAAAAAAAGTAAAAAGTCAAGCATTAAATAATGCTATTAAACATTTATTAATTCAATATTGACTTTAAAGTTAAAGCAATCCGACCTAAAATAAGGAAATAATTAAAATATATGCATTCTTAGCTGAAAATATAATGCAAATATATTATCTATAAATCGGTTATGCGTCCCTGCAACCAAACATAAGCATCTACATCATCACCAACTTTTGGCTCATAATCTTTGAGTACTGTAGTTGGCACATAAACCATCATTGAGACAGTATCTCTGTGAGGCATAGGAAAAGCAAGACGCAACATAAAAATTTCAAGCTTATCTAAAGTACACTTTTCAATTTCTAATATTGTGCTACGCACCTCATATTCACAAAATTCACGACCAGGCATGATAATTTGTTTAC
>CAYJDL010000046.1:0-3715 GCA_964368885.1 uncultured Desulfovibrionaceae bacterium
GTATTTTCTTTCAAAGCATGAAAACCATGAGCAACGCCTTTTGGAATATACAAAGCCTTATTGTTTTTTGGTGTTAATTCAATGGCATAATATTGTAAAAAAGTATTGGAATTCAGTCGTAAATCCACAGCCACATCATAGCATGCCCCTTGTAAACAACGCACAAGCTTAATTTCCGCAAAAGGCGGATTTTGATAATGCATACCCCGAACAGCACCTTTATGAACAGTAACAGACATATTCATTTGAGCAATTGGAAGCGTTAAGCCTGCATCTGCAAACTCTTCTGCACAAAATATCCTTGCAAAAGAACCTCGATGGTCAAGGAAAGGATTTGTTTCAATGACATAAAGATCAGCAATGGGAGTTTTATGGAATATCATTGTTTTTTCGTAAAAAGTCTGAAATTTGTTGCACACACAAATTTATTAAATTAGTTTTTTCCATGCTCCAAGCTCTATACCATATTGCAGTTAAGTCAATGCTTTCTGTAAAAGTAAGACGAGGTAACCAAGAAAGCTTGGTATATGCTTTAGTGCAGTCTAATCCTAAAAATGCCGCTTCATAAAGATGTTGTTGTTGAGAGATGGTGAAACTTTTCATATCCGTTGGTTTATGTGATATGTTATTCCATTTTTTTGTAAAATGCTGTACCACTTCTTCTACAGTATGAGCTTCATTGTTAAGGGGACCAAAGTTCCAACCTTCGCTGTAAGCTTGTGGCTCATTAAAAAGCTCTTTTGCCAATAATAAATAACCATAAAGAGGGTCTAAGACATGTTGCCAAGGGCGTGTTGCGTTGGGATAGCGAAGTTCTACAAGCGTACCTTTATTAAAAGAACGCGCCATATCGGGAATAAGCCTATCCTTAGCAAAATCTCCACCACCGATGACGTTACCAGCACGCACTGAAGCAATACCTTGCTTTGTTAAATCAAAGAAACTTTTGCGATAACTATGTATTACCAGCTCAGCCGCTCCTTTACTGGCAGAATAAGGGTCATGCCCACCCATTCTATCTTTTTCTGTGTATGGATATTGTTTGCCTATATTTTCATAAGCTTTATCGCTGGTAATAATAAGAGTTGATTTTATAGAATTACAAGCAAGCACAGCTTCAAGCACAGAAGCCGTACCCATAATATTAATATTTAAAGTTTCGTATGGACTTTCATAAGATGGACGCACCAAGGATTGTGCCGCCATATGGACCAATATATCAGGCTGTACCGCCATAACCTGCTCTTTTAAATAAGATTTATTTAAAATATCCGCTCTGATATGCGTACACACGCTTTTAACATCAGCAAGTTCCCATAAAGATGGATTACTTGGAGGAGCAAGGGAATAATCAAAAATTTCTGCTCCAAGCTTTTTTAAAAGCAAGCATAGCCACGCCCCTTTAAAGCCAGTTCCACCTGTAATAAAAACTTTCTTTCCCTTATAAAAATCTTTCAACATATGCACAGATTATTACCACACTTTCCATTCAGCTTTACCAACATCCCATAAGGCATTAAGGCGCTCCATATCACGAATGGTGTCCATACATGCCCAAAAACCTTTATGCTTATAAACCATAAGCTGTCCTTCTTGAGCAAGTTTTTCAATGGCTCCATATTCCAAATCACAATCCTCGTTAGCAGAAAGATAATCAAAAATTTTACGATTAAAAACAAAAAAACCACCACTCACAAAAGCTGATTGACCATTTTTGGGTTTTTCCACAAAGGAAGTAACCATATCTCCATCAATTTTTAATTCACCAAATTGAGCAACAGGGCTTATACCTGTTATGGTGGCAATTTTACCGTGTGCATGATGAAAGTCAACTAAAGCACTTATATTTATATCAGCTACACCATCACCATAGGTCATCATAAAGGTATCGCCTGTAATATATTTTTCTATCTGCTTTAAACGACTACCTTTAAGATTATTTGCACCTGTATTGGCAAGAGTAACTTTATACCCTGCTTCTGGGTGGCAATTATGTATAGCTAAACTTTCAGGCTTGCCAAGTTCAAGACTAATGTCATTATTCATCCATTCATAATTGACGAAATAATCTTTAATCATATGCCCTTTATAACCAAGGGCAAGCACAAAATCTTTATACCCATAATGAGCATAAATTTTCATAATATGCCATAAAATAGGATAATTCCCTATGGGAACCATGGGTTTTGGTCGGAATTCAGTTTCTTCTCGAAGCCTTGTCCCAAGACCTCCACAAAGGATTACTGTTTGCATAATTAGTCCTTTATGCACTTCAAATATCCATCTGGAGCAACGGTGATTTGTAGTTTGTGGTGAATGGAAGTATTAATTTCAAAACGGTCATTGATTTTAAGAAATTCCCATACAGCTGTTTTGGGATTATTACCCACATCCCAAGGTCTGTTAGAAAAGTATCCCTCTGGCATATCTTCAATAATTGTATCAAAAACAACACAATATGAGTCTTTTTTAACAAATGAAGTATAAAGTTCCAATTCTTTTAATACATGTTCATGCGTGTGCATAGAATCTAAGACCACAAGAATTTTTTGAGCATGTTTTGAAAGCTCTTTTACTTTTGCAACAGTTGTTTCATCTATAGAAGAACCTTGTACTAAATTAATATATTGTGCAAGTGGATGTGTTTCAATGCTATCACGATTATGTGGACGAATATCTATATCTACTCCGATGACCTTACCTTCAATATCCATCATTTTCATCATGCCAGCATAAAAAATAAGCGAACCACCCCTTGCAACACCTGTTTCAATGATACAATCAGGCTTCACTTCCCAAATGAGTTCTTGCATAGCTACTATATCTTGTGGAAATTGGATGATAGATACGCCCATCCAAGAAAAATGATAGGAGTAATTAGCATCAGAACTTGTTTTGAACCATTTTTTTGTAGATTCTTGCAAATTTGTATTCTTACCCATAGCAATTGTTTCATTTGCTACTTGTTCTTGAAATTTTTTTCTATCGTCCATATTTATCCTTAAAAATTCAATATAGTATTATTTAAAAAAACTCTCTATCTTATGAATATTCACTTTTTTACCTTTTAGAAAAAGTGAGATTTCATTAAAATAATTTTCATTCATTACAACAACAGTGACTTCATCTTCCATACAATTTTTAATAAAGTTCTCTGGGCTAATAATAGGATGTCCCGTTCCTCCAATAAATTTTTGTTGCTTTGCAGGGTTGGAGTCAATAACAGCTTTGATATTACTCTTTTTTTTATCAAAAACATTGCAGAAAATGTTCCCCTTAGCTCCTGCCCCCCATATATATAAGTCTTCAACTTTACATCTTAAGGGTCGAGTGTTTAAATATAATTTTTTATGTGTTGTGTTTTTGTTGATTTCATCAAAGTTCACTAAAAAACTATTGATATCCGCAAATAAATATATATATTGTCCTCCAAAACAATGGCATATTTCAGCATTAGGAAAAATATTCAACAAGCTTTTTTTTGTAAAATAATTTACGTGTTCGTAGCAAATATCCCAAAAAGCTTTATGTTTTTTTATCCAATCAAAGCAAGGAACCTCAATATAAATATGCCCCTTATTCTCATTAGCTTCACAAATAGAGTTAAGAAATTTAACTGGAAAATCAATGTGTTCTAATACATGGCGTAATATTAGTATATTAAAAGTTTTTTTAAATGTATTTTTAGAAAAATATACTTTTTTTATGTAAGAAG
>CAYJDL010000046.1:3725-4565 GCA_964368885.1 uncultured Desulfovibrionaceae bacterium
TTTTACGTTTTTCCCGTAAAAATTCAAGGAAAGTTCCCTTACCGCATCCAATTTCGCAAATATCGCTCGCATCATCGCTTTTATCCAAAATAAAATTTCTTACGGACTTCAAATGTTCCAAAAAAAATGCAGAATATGCCTGTTCATTTTGATAAAATTTATCATAGTTAAGTAAATTAGATTTAAACGAGCTATTAAATACAAATCCACACTCACATTGCATAAGATTTATGGTTCCTATAGTACAATTACAAGCGACTTCTGGAGTATCATATATCTTATTTTGAAATACTGGTATATTGTGTTGCTCATAGAGCTCAAATATGTTCGTACTACCACAAAAATGACAAAGCTTATACATAAAAAGAGCCTATTTTTTCTATATTTGCCCAAAAGGCAAAAGGTTCATAAGTGGGATATGGATAAAAACCTTTATTTAGCTTTATTGTTATATGACGCTCGTCTATAAACTTTTGTACCAGTTCTATAACTTTTGTCTGCCTTCCACTGCCAACATTTATAATGCCATACACTTGATTTTGCAAACAACAACGAATTATCATGTCCGCCACAGTGTCTGCATGTAAATAGTCACGCACTTGATTTCCTTGTGACATATTAAACTCTTTTTGCCCTGCTAAGTAAGCTTTAAGTAATTGTCCCCATAAGGTGCGTTCTGGTTGGTCGTCTGCATACATATAAAAAAGGCGCAACCATTTTAAATTTATGAATGAAGTATTACTAAGTTCAGAAAATTTTTCATATAATAGTAATTTGCCTTTGCCATATTCTGTGGTTGGAATGCAAGGCATATCTTCTTTTAATTCACCTTCAATAAGA
>CAYJDL010000046.1:4633-5902 GCA_964368885.1 uncultured Desulfovibrionaceae bacterium
CCCAATGATACAAGATGTTGTAAAAAAAAATAAGTGTTTTTGTGGATATTCTGTAAGATGTTTTGAATCATTATATGCTGTCAGTTTTCCCCATGCTAAATGAATTACTGCATCAACATCGAAGGGTAATTTTAAGCATGTGGGGTTATCATTAAGAATATCAAAAGCAATGCATGGTATAGACAATTCTTTTTGTACTGTTTCAAGTGCTATACCTTGCCTTGCAAGCCCAAGAACATTATGCCCACGAGCATGTAAAAACCTAGCAATGCGTTTACCTAAAAAACCTGTTATACCTGTTACAAGAATGTTCATAATTAACCAATATAGTATTATAAAAAAATATAGTATTATACCTATTTTGCCATAACGCTAATGTAAAAAGTTTTTCGCTAATGTATGCTATATTCAATGGAAAAATATCAATTCTTTGCTATAGATGTTTTACACCTCATCCATAATAAATGACATTTTCCCCTATGAAAGGTTTTGTATCAAAAATTTTAGAATGTGACATAAGAATATACTCTAATTTTAAACATTAACTCATATAATAATTCCGCTTGACATTTACAATACCAAGATCTTAAAGGCACACTTTGCTTCGGCGTTAAACGTGTAACTAAATTGCACTTACGCCTCAACTCAACGGCGGCTGACTGCTTTCGCAGTCTCCATAGCAACTCCACTTGGAATTGCTATAATCGATTTAACCTATAACCATCTTGCCACAAGGGAAGCACAAAAATTTCTGCGCCAACTGATGCTATACTCAATGGAAAAATCTAAGTTTTTTGCTATACACGTTTGACAAACCAAAGATGATTTACGTATAGCCACTATATCTTCCAAGGATAAAGAACGTATATCTCCAAGCAAACAATCAGAAGAGCTATCTAACCTTGAACAACAGCCTATATTTAACTGTGCATCATGAGAAATTGTTAAAACAGAAAATTGAGAACAAACAAAATCCTTAGGGCGTAAATACTTTAAATCATCATAATCATAAAGAAATAACGATTTATTTGCACGGTCCAACGTTTCAGTAGACATGATGTTATCGTGATAATCTGAAGCAAATGAAAGGGAATTAAAAAAAGCTAAAGTTGGAAAAAAAGTAAAATTTAATTTTCTGTTAAAACTTTGTGCAGGTCTAATTTCTGTGAGGTTGTGCTTATACACATGATATAAAAGTAACTTCATGGTATTTTTAAATCGTGATAAATCTTTTGACATTCTAAAAATGTTAGCAATTGTTTTTTCAAA
>CAYJDL010000046.1:5948-13733 GCA_964368885.1 uncultured Desulfovibrionaceae bacterium
TTAATGGTTCACCCCAATTATGAAGAGCTAGACTGGCATCTTTACTAATGATGTTATTGGATAAGAGATGGTCAAGAATTTCTCCAAAAACATCGACTGGCATAAAAGTAGGTGCTGTATTAGCAAGCGGTGTAGGTAAAAAACCAAGTTTTCGAGCACCTCTATCACACCAAGGACAGCGAGCATTACATTTCCCAGAAATGTCTATATAAAAAGTTTTATACGGTTGTAATGGTGACATAATCGACCTCTTTTAATAACTATCTTTATTTTATAATGAATTTTATTTTATAATTTTGCGTACTTTTCATTTATGTTGTTAATCATATCTGCTATGTTTTTGATTTCAATAAAATCTATTTGTTCAAATTTATCTTTCACAGAGTTAAATTTAATATTCCTACAAAAATTCTCTGTCATTAAAGAGCGTAAATAATATTCAAGAAGATTTTTATCTTGCTTTATTCTCTTATTGAGCATGGCAAAAGAATTTTCAAGATATCCAAAAGTTAAAGCAGTTTCATTTTTATATTCATAAGTATTTACGCGATGAATTATAAAATAAATAATCATAGCACGGTGAAAAGCATGAAAAGATTCTTCAAAATATTCTACAGAAAAATTATAGCTTTTCAAAGTCATTTTTATAATTGCACTAACATACATTGAAAGTTCTTCATCATTAAAAATATTTATAGCTTTGTACCATTGTGAAACATACGATGTAGCATGCTTTTTATCTTGTACAATTCCTGCAAAATTTGCAAATTGAGCTGTTTTTCCAGTAAAAAATAGTAAAAAAGCGTGGATATATTCAACATAATATATGTTAGATATTTTTTCCTCAACATGGGAAATTATATCATAAAAAACTTTACACAGAGCTGTTTTACTTACATTATAATAAGGAGGTTGGTAAGCTAAAAATTGATTTCTAACCCTATCTATTACATTGTCTTCTATCCCGTCCTTACTGATGAGCTCTATTCCATAATCAGGAGTAAAATCACTTCTTAGCCATATACCAGAAGCAGAAGAAAAATCTGGATTCTCTTTTAAAAATTGAAGACATGTCTCTAAAATTGTATTACATTGATGCCGCCTGTCGCCTCTAAAAACACAAAATTCAGTAGTTACGTGCTTCAAAGCAAAATTAATCCTCTCCAATTGCGGCACATTCGGCATATGATAATAATAAATATTTCCTTTATTATTATATTTAGATGGCAAAGAATAAGCCTCTTTACTGTCATGTATGACATATAATTTAATTCCAGTATGCGCATGATATTCAATAATATTATCAAGCATATAGTTATTTTCTTTAATATTTAACAACATTGATAAATCTTTCAACATAAACATTCCTTTATTCATAGGATAAATAAACCCACTAATAAAATATTTTTATTTTATGCATTTTTTGCCATAAAGGCATCTGCTACTACTTGCGTCCATGATGTAAGCTTTGTATTAAAAAAACGAGATTTATAACGCTCAATAATGTAATGAATTGACGTCATAGGGGGAGTAAACCCTTGTTTAGGAGCATCTAAAATATAATCTGGCACAATGCCCCTTAAGATATCTTTCAGAAAAAATTTAGGATCATTTTTTTTATACCTAAAATCAAGTGGCAAAGATGCAACAAAATCAATAAGCTTTATATCTGCAAAAGGTGCTCTGACTTCAAGAGAGTTACCCATACCCAAGCGGTCACTCAAATAATAGCAATTATTACAAAGCCATACATTAAACAAATAGCTATATACTTGATCGATAGGTTCTTTTTCATCGTCAAAATACTCTTGCCAATAATTATCTTTATTAAAATCAAATCGATCAGGCCATTTATAGGCAAGGTTTGCATAGCCTGCATAGGAAAAATTTAAATAAAAAGGTAAGTTACGTGTTTCTTGATGTAAAAACGCAATATTATGCAGATTTTCTACTAAAAAAGGATTTATATTTGCAAATTCAGTTGCATAAAATTTATTTTTAAGTTCTCTAAATTCTCCTTTATTGTTATGAGCTTGATAGCCATAAAATAATTCATCTCCTCCTATGCCACTTAACAATACCTTAAATCCCATGGCACGGGCTTTTTTATAAATAGCCCATTGTGCAATGGATGCCATATCCGCATTAGGTTCATCCAGATAGTTTATATATTCATAAAAAATATCTTCAAAATCATTTTCGTCCAATTCAATTTCGTGCCAAATAAGACCTTTTTCCTGTGCTAAACGTTGTGCGAGAAGTCTTTCATCGCATGCAGGTTGTCCTTTGTATCCCACCGTTATAGCATGAACTTCTTTATTATGCATGCTTGCAAGTGTGGCTACAGCAGAGCTATCAATACCCCCACTTAATAATATTGCTACAGGAACTTCTGAATGTAAGCGTAAACGCACTGATTCTGATAAAATGCTTAAGCATTCTTTTTTAGCAATAGAATAAGGAGGTTTATAGGCGTTGGTATTTATTTTTTTCCAATATTTTTTCCGTTGCATGCCATCTTTATCAATAAAAGCATATTGCCCTGGAGCTAAGCGCTTAATCTGCTCAATCCATGTATTTTCCAATTCTTGTGAATATGAATGCTTTACATGGTTTTTCACTTCTTGCCAAGATACCGCATAATTCGAGAGCCAATTATTTTTTATGGCAGTCAACTCTGATGAAAAAACAAATCCTCCCATAAGCTGACTATAATAAAGAGGTTTCTTTCCGTTGATATCTCGAGCCATAAAAAGGGAATGATTGTGCACATCATATATTACAAAAGCATACATTCCTCTTAAATGATGCAACATTTCTTCTCTTTTATCTTCAAACAAATGAAGCAAAACTTCGCAATCGCTTTCTGTGGAAAAAATATGTCCTTTTGCTTCTAGATCTTGTTTAAGTTCCTGATAGTTATAAATTTCACCATTGCACACAAGAACTAGTGAAGCATCTTCATTACAAATGGGTTGTTTACCATTGGAAAGACCAATAATAGAAAGTCGTGTTTGAGCAAGGAGAGTTTTCTCATTTTCCCAGAAATCTTGTTCATCAGGACCACGATAGTGCATGGCTGTATTCATCTGAAAAACTTTTTCTTTATCAGAATGAGAAAGAGGAGAGAGCGAAAAATATCCATTAATACCACACACAAATAATCTCCTAAATAATTTTAATATAGTTTATTCAATAATTTATTATATAGAATAGTTATAAAATTTTCTGCAATACTTAATTATATACATTGCTTCTTTTGAAGAATATTTTGCACTATTTCTAAAAATTTAGATGTCGCAACTTGCATATTCCAATCTTTTAAACAACGCTCCTGCCCTGCTTTAGCAATGGCAGCTCTTTCATCTTCATGTTTCAAATAGTACAATATTTTTTCCACCGCTTCAGCATGATTTTCATAGGTAACAATTTCTTTATCCATCTCAAAGTAACGTGATATACCTTTTAGATACTCCGTGAGCACCATGGAACCACCGCCTGTACCTTCAAAAATTCGCATATTTGATGTATCTTCACCACCTAAATCAAGGACTTTGGTACCATCTGGAAGTATCATACCATGCCAAGCCCTATCGTCCACAACAATACGCCCTCGACGCAAGATCCTATGCATATCTATGCCAAATACCGCTGGGTTTACATAGGGACGCATTTCTGATGTTATTATATCAGTAGGGCACAGCAAATACATTTCCAAAGAAAAACCATATTTTGTGGCGGATTTAGCTATTTCCTGTAAAAGCTCAAAACGTCGTACATGTTGCCCTGCGTTTAAGCTACCTACAAAAACTACATCCACCTCATGTGGAGTATTTGAAATCTCGTGCTTTATCCAAGTTGGCATACCTGGATGAAACATAATTCCATCATATGCACCTAAGGTCTTTGCTAAGGCTAAAAGTTTAGGCAAGCCAGAAAGTATGGCGTCAAAACCGCTCCAATCAGTTTGAGACGGTATATCCGCCGCACGCCACCCCAATATACAAGGAGGTGTAAACGAAAGTGTGTCGAGAAAAGATGCGTCAAAAGAAATGGGGTCTGTAAAATACAAAACATCTGGTTTAAAATGTTCTATTTGCAAGCGTACAATGTCTTTTTGCCAATTGTCGCTTTGCGGCCAAGCTAAGTTATGCTCACTCAACCACGCTCTTTGCATTTGCACACAGTTTGACATAACAAGAAGAGTTTCGCAATCCACCATATAGGGGGACAACATGTGAATGGCACTATAAGCGTCGCGGACAAAAGTTTGCATTTGCATAGAAAAAGGTGTTTTATCTAAAAAAGGATTTCTAGCATATAAGCCTTTGGTATATTGTACATAAAGTGTATGTACCTGCATAACACGCAAAGAACGACCTTGATATGCTGTCAATGCTTTCATATTTCTTCCTTTCCTTTTATGTCTATTTTACAAACCACACACCTGCTCCATCACATGGATGCAATTCAAAGTGCAGCCCACGTTCTTTTTCAAACTCATGCACGGCCTTGCGACAACCATCCCAATGTCCATAATCATCAATTTGTACAAAAGCTCCTGGAACTAAATTATCGTAAAGGTTAATTAAAATATCGCGAGTTGAAGAATACCAGTCTCCATCCATATGTAAGAAAGCAATGTCACCTATTGACTCTTTCCATTCTGGTAAAGTATCACAAAAATAACCTTTCACTATCACAAGGCGTTCTTGTGCATCCAATTTTTCACAAAGCGAAAGTACCGAAGATTCTGGAGCCGCACAAGTTCCTGTGCCCCAATTACTTTGCTCTGCTTGTATTCCATTATGTATATCGTTTTCATCTGATGGAGGCATTCCACTATAACTATCGCAAGCAAAAAGTTTACGCCCTGTAGTATCGTGTTGTTTTAATATCCAAGCAAGTAAACCACTTGTACCACCTCCAGCAACACCACACTCAACAAAATTCCCAGTAAGTCCTTTTTGGCAAATATCTTTGGCATGAGAAAAAAGAGATTGTAAACGTTCAATGCCCACCATGGTGTACAATGAAATTTGTGGATATAATTTATGAAACTCTGTGTCATCTAAGGTAATTGAAATATGTCCATTTTGCTGTAACAAGGAATGCAATGCATCATGAGCATTTTTGTTGTTTGGAAACCAACGCAATTCTTCTTTTAATGCTTCAACAGCTTCTAAAAATCTCCCCAAATATAAAAAAGCAAAACCTCTCAACTGATCGATACCCTCACAAGGAACACGCAAACTTTTAGCAAGAGTAGCCAGACTTAAAGTTGATGCGAAATTCTGTTCAGCAAATGCCGTTCCTGCTAGTTTGCGTAAACGCTTCACACCTTGTTCTCTTACTTCAAAAGATGCCTTTTCTAGGTCTTTAACCCATAATTCTACAGTGTTTTCTTGCATATTTTTTCTCTTTACATTGAAAGCATAACTTGTGTAAAAGGAGTATGCCGTCAAGCGTAAAATTGTTTTTACAATATCTAATATTTCTTTATTAATAAACTAAGTATTTTGTTTTAATAAATACTTATACATTCTTTCTATTCCTTCCACAATATTAACTTGAGGATGCCAGTCTAAAATTTTTTCAGCCTTTTGAATGCTTATTACAGAATGCTTCACATCACATTTTCTCACATTTTCATAGTGTACCATCGGAGACTTTCCTGTAATTTGACCGATAATTAACAGTATTTCGGTCAAACTGGAACCTTTTCCAGAACCAATATTAACAAGAAAACGTGATTTATGTGATTTTGCACTACACATTAATGCACGAATCACATCATCGATATAAATAAAATCTCGTACAACGCTACCATCTCCCCAAATGCAAAGAGGAATATCATACATAACTTTTGAAAGAAAAACCCCAATAACACCTTGTTGTGCATTTTTTTCCTGTCCAGGCCCATAAGGATTTGCAATTCTCAGGCAAGCATAATTCATGCCATAAAGCATTGCGTATACTTCCAGATATTTTTCCACAGCAAGTTTACTTACTCCGTAAGCACAAATAGGGTTTGTTATGTGAGATTCTTCTAAATATTGTCCTTGCGATTGTCCGTATACTGTACCAGCAGAGGAAGTAAAAATAAGCTTTGAAACCTTGGCTTCCTTTAGGCACTCCAAAAGCTGTAATGTTCCTAAAATATTTTCTTGGGCATCTTGTAAAATGTTTTCATTGGAAGTGGCAGGAATAGTCGTCCAAATAAGATGAAAACAAATATCACATCCAGAAATTGCTTGCAAGATATCTTTTTTATTAAAAAAATCTCCTTGGAAAAAATGCAAACGTGGTATATTTTGCATGGAAGTTGGGAGTGGTTGCCTTGAAAACGCATGTACAGTATAACCTTGCTCTAACAAAGCTTTAATCAAATGGCTACCTATAAAGCTTAAAGCGCCTAAAACACAAACTGTATTTTTTTTCATATGTTTTGATCCATATTATTTTACTAAAATACTTTTGTATAAATCTGCATATTGCTGAGCTCCCTGTTCAGGTTTCCATTTTTCTAAGGCATGAGCACGGCAAAGTCTTCGTATTAGAGGATTTTTATATATTTTATCCACCCAAAGTACACCATGAAACAAATGTTCTACGCTTTGTGACTGTGCCAAAAATCCTGTTTCTTCATGCTTTATCATTTCTTGCATACCAGTATTGGCAAAGGCAATCACTGGAGTACCGCATAATAACGATTCAGCAATGACATTAGGTTGATTATCCTCAAGTGAGGGAACCACCATGGCATCAGCAGCATTATAAATGGGAATCATTTGCGTGGCTTCATCCATAAATCCTAAGCATTCAACGTGTATTCCAGATTTCATAAATTCAGGTGATGTATTGTTTCCTAACAAAAGTACAGTAATTTTATCTTTTAAAGGTGTTTGTGCAAGTAGTTGTAACAAATAAACAAGATATATTCCACCTTTTCGTTTGCTTGAAAGACTTTGTGAGGCAAAAAAAAGTACAATCCTGTCGGGACTAATTCCTAAAGCATGACGTATACTGTCCCTATTTAAAGGCTTATATGTATCCACGGGATGTGAATAAGGTATAACATGTACAGGATAATTTTTAAATAAAGCACTTTTGCGAGCCTCATCAGCCAGCCAATGGCTAGGAGCAACAACATGCATATTAAGTCCACGGTACGCCATCATACGAGCTTTCCATGTCTCAAAAGCAAGGTCTTTTTCTTGATGTGAACCAAGCTCTGGACAAGAACCACAAATAGTTTCAAATTTACGACAGCCGTTACTATAATGGCAACCCCCCGTAAAAGCATTCATATCATGCAATGTCCAAACAATAGGTTTATCTTTAATATATTTATAACAAAAAGACAAATCAATCATTCCTGCGACCCAGTGAAAATGTAGTATATCAAAATCTTCCAAAAAAGGTACATTTTCAAGTGAAACACATTGGCCTGGAATAGAAAAGTGTTCTGAGCCTTGTGGACGCTCAGGATATTTAGCTATAGCACTGTTTAACTGTTTTCCATAAGATATCAACTCAAGCCTATGTGCTTGTTCAGCCTGATTACCACCAACAGTCATGCCTCCATGAGCGATATGAGTTGAGGGAATGACGTGTACTGCATCGTGAAAAAAATGTTGCTGTGCTACATAGGCATGACTCGCTACATGTATATTACGCAGTGCTTTATGCAAGCGTAAAGCAGTAATACCCGCACCACCACTATCAGTGGTACTAAATATAGCTACTCTAGGATTTTTTTGTTCAGACTCTTGCGGTTTTATG
>CAYJDL010000047.1:0-13604 GCA_964368885.1 uncultured Desulfovibrionaceae bacterium
AAAGGTCCGGGCTTGAATCCAAAGGATGTTAAAACTGAATGTTTCTTGCTTCCTGCCAGTGCTAACGTAGAAAAAGACGGCAGTCAGACCAACTCCGGACGCTGGATGCAATGGTTAAATCAAGCCGCCGATGCTCCTACAAATTGTTATAGCATTGGTGGAATGATGACTCTTATCATGCATAAATTGCAAGAGTTATACAAAAAAGAAGGCGGACCGCTTGCTGAAGCAGTAACTGCTTTACGCTTTGATTACGATAAAGGCACTAAGGGTAGCTTTGATGCAGCCAAGGTAGCTCGTCGTATTAATGGTGAATTTGAGCGTGATACTACTGTTGGCGGCAAGAGCTATAAAAAAGGTCAAGCTGTACCAAGTTTTGGTCTACTTCTTGCTGATGGTAGCACTTGCGCCGGTAACTGGCTTGCAACAGGTAGCTTTAGTGCAGACGGTACAAACCTTATGGCTCGCCGTGGTAAGGAAGATCCAACCAAGCTTGGATTATATCCAAATTGGTCTTTTGCATGGCCGCTTAATCGCCGTGTAGTTTATAACCGTGCTTCCGTTGATCCTAAGGGTAATCCTTACAACCCAAAACGTCCTTTACTTGCTTGGAAAGATGGCAAATGGGTTGGCGACGTGCCAGATGGTCCATGGCCACCAATGGCTATGAAGGGTGGTAAACTACCCTTTATTATGAAGCCTGATGGTGTTAGCTCCCTCTTTGGACCGGCTATTAATGATGGTCCATTCCCAGAGCACTATGAGCCGCTTGAAGGTCCTTTAAAGAAAAACCTTATGTCCAGTCAGCTTAATAGTCCTATTATTCCGCTATTTAATACTGATATGGATAAAATCGCCTCAGCTGATCCTAAATTCCCAATTGTTATGACAACTTATTCATCAACTGAACATTGGTGTACAGGTGCCTTTACACGCTGGCAAAGCTGGCTTACAGAGGCTATGCCCCAATCTTATGTTGAAATGAGTCATGAGTTGGCCAAGGAAGTTGGTGTAAAGAATGGTGATAAAATTAAGGTGCAATCTGCCCGAGGTGAGCTTGAAGCCGTTGCCATGGTCACTACACGTATGACACCATTAACCGTTGATGGTAAGACTGTTCATCAGGTGGGCATGACTTATAACTATGGTTGGCTTTATCCCAAAAATTGTGGTGATACCGCTAACTTACTTACTCCATTTGTAGGTGATGGCAATACCGGTACTCCAGAATACAAGGCCTTTATGGTCAATGTAACCAAGGTATAGGAGGTGACGTATGTCTCAAGGTAAATCCATATTAATTGATACATCGTTATGTACTGCTTGCCGTGGTTGTCAAGTTGCATGTAAACAGTGGAACCAACTTGCCGCAGTAAAAACAGAGCAGCGTGGAACTTATCAAAATCCACCTGACTTTACACCTGAAACTTATAAAGTTGTGCGTTTTTCCGAAGGTAAAGCCAATGGTAAGCCATATTGGTATTTCTTCTCGGATATGTGCCGTCATTGCGTGGACGCTCCCTGTCAAGCAGGGGCTAGCGGTGATGAAATAACAGTTGATAAGGCTACCGGTGCAGTTCTTTATGATCCAGCTAATTCCGAAAAGATGGATTTTGAAACTGCATTATCAGTATGTCCTTACAATATACCTCGTCAAGATCCAAAGACAAAGAAAGTTACCAAGTGTACTATGTGTCTTGATAGAGTGCAGGGTGGACGTAAACCGGCTTGTGTACTTTCATGTCCTACTGAATGTATCATTTTTGGGGATAGAGCGGAAATCTTAGACATGGCTAAAAAACGTGTAGCCGAGCTTAAGAAAACCCATCCAAAAGCCCAAGCCATTGATGCTGATAGCGTTCGAGTTATTTATATCGTTATAGATGACCCTGAAAAATACGCCAAAAACGCAAAAGCTTAATATATAAACATACATGGCCTTGTCTAATAAACAAGGCCATGTTTTTTATGGCTTTAAAAAATATAAATTAAAACTTAAAATATGAGGTTAAAACATGACAGAGGCCATCATTAATTCTCTTAAAGAACAGTATCCCTATGCCGTACAATTTTTTGATACTTTTTTGCATATTGAAAAACTTTGTCATGACCTTGCCAAAGAACTTCCACCTCCTGTACTGCCAACACATGAAGGTGAACATATTTTAGGAAAATCGCTGTATCCTACCGAAGAAGAAAATTTAGATCTGTATTTTGATGAAAATTTACTAGAAATAACAGCAAAAATTTGTGAAGCTTGCGCTCAATATTTTCCTGAGCTTAAAGATAATCTAACTAAACTTTCCGAATTTCTTGTAAATAGCCAAGATGCTTGTAAATGCCTTGCTTCTTTCATTTTATTAAATAAAATCGATGCTATTGAAGGGTGGTCTGAAAAAAATGAATTAAATCAAGATTGTGCGGCTTTGGTTGCAACATATTTAGCAAGAACAGCAGCTGTGCGTATAGCATTGCATAGCCCTAATGCACAAGCGCAAGTAGAGTTAGAAAGTGGTAAAACTTCTCAAGCTTGGCAAGAAAATTATTGCCCTGTTTGTGGGCATTTGCCTAATATTGCGTATTTTAAATTTAAAGAAGGGCATCGCTATTTACACTGTTCACTTTGCCATAGTGAGTGGCGTTTTCCTCGCACCGTATGTCCTGCTTGTAAAGATGATACGCCAACAAATCGCATGATTTTTAATCTTGAAGGTAGCGTTATTCAAAGAGCTGAAGGATGTGATATTTGCAAGCGTTATTTGCTTGTTTCTGATACTCGTGAAATGGCAGAAAAAATCCCTATGTATGCTTTGCTTTATTGCTTAATTCCAATGGATATTTTAATGCAAGAAAAAGGATATGAACCTATTGACTAAGGTTATTATTTAAGGAAACACTGATTTATTCTTTTTTCCCTTCCCCCCTCAAAAAATGATTAAATCAGCGTTTCCTTAACTTTATCCACCTAAGTAAGCTTCTTTAACTTTTGGATCAACAAGTAATTCTTTTCCGCTTCCTTCTAAAACTATTCTTCCAACTTCAAGTATATAAGCATGATGAGCGATGGATAGAGCGGCAAAAGCGTTTTGTTCGACAAGTAAAATGGTCTTACCTTGTGCATTAATATGTAAAATAATATTAAATATTTCTTTGACTAGCAAAGGTGCAAGCCCAAGCGATGGTTCATCTAGCATTAATAGGTCAGGTCGGCTCATAAGTGCTCTTCCAACAGCCAGCATTTGTTGTTCTCCACCAGAAAGGGTACCGCCTTTTTGCCAAGAACGCTCACTTAAGCGTGGAAAAAGACTGTATATCCATTTAATATCTTTTAGGATTTCAGCTTTGTCATTGCGACAGTAGGCACCTAGCATTAAATTTTCTTCAACGGTCAACTGTGGTAGAATACGCCTTCCCTCAGGTGAAAGAGAAATGCCGTGCTTAACAATATTTTCCGGCATAACACCAACAAGAGATACGCTTGGTCCATCTGATTTACGTTGAAATTCAATTTTTCCGCTAATGTTTTTATTTAGACCAGCAATTGAGCGAATAATACTACTTTTTCCTGCACCATTAGCCCCAATAAGGGTTACAATTGACCCTCTTTCAATTTCAATATCAACACCTTGTACAGCTTCAATGCCGCCATAGCGTACTTTTAAATCTTGTATTTTTAACATATTTTTCTCTAAGTTTGCGTAAATCTAAATTAATGAATTGCCCCATCGCCTAAATAAGCCTTTATAACTTCAGGATTATTACGGACACTTTGTGGATCACCCTCAGCAATTAAAGATCCGTACTCCATGCCCCATATGTATTGACACATACCCATAACCACCTTCATATCATGTTCGATTAACAAGATAGTAAGGTCAAATTCATCTCGGATATGATTTATAAAGCGCATTAAATCAATGCTTTCTTGAGGGTTCATTCCGGCAGCAGGTTCATCTAATAAAAGAAATTGTGGTTTTGTTGCCAAAGCTCTTGCTATTTCCAAACGTCGCTGCGCACCGTAGGGCAGACTATGAGCTTTTTCATTTGTATAGGGTGTAAGATCCAATTTATCAATAAAGTTTTGCGCTTCATCACGAATTAAATCTTCTTCCTTATTAAACATTGGTATACTAAGCGGTGCCATCCACCAAGGATATTTACGGCGTACATGGCAACCTACCATAACATTTTCTAAAGCGGTAAGATGCTGCGAAAGACGAATGTTTTGAAATGTTCGTGCCATTCCGGCTTTGCAAACTTTGTGCGGCTCTTGACCTGTTATATTTGCACCGTTAAACTTAACTTGTCCTTCTTGGGGGGTGTAAAAACCACTAATTACATTAAAAGCCGTAGTTTTTCCGGCACCATTTGGGCCAATTAAACCTACTATGCTATTTTTATAAATGTCCATGCTTAACTCATTTACGGCAATAATGCCTCCAAAGCGCATGGTGATTTTATTTACGCTCAGCAAAATTTCTGAATTTTGCACTTTTAGAGGGGAAGAACTCATTTTTTCCTCCAAAACGAAAAAATATTGGACCAAGTAATTTCACGCATTCCCATGATACCTTCACGTCTAAATAAAATCATAGCCAAGAGAAAAAGTGAGAAAATAACCATACGCATTCCGGGTATTCCTGGAATTTCTATAAAACCAAGATCCATTGGTTCTTCAAGGGCACGCATCCATTCTAAGGACACAGTTATAATTGTTGCACCAATTAATGAACCTGTTATAGAACCAAGACCGCCGGCTACCACAAACATTAAGACGTTAAATGTCAATAAGAAGTTGAACATTTTCGGGTCAATGGTAGATAGATGACTGCCAAGCAATGCACCGCCGACTCCGGCAAAAAAAGCACCTATGCAAAAGGATAGGACTTTATAGTAAAAGGTGTTGATACCCATAACCTTTGCGGCAATTTCATTATCTCTAATACATTTTAACACATTGCCATAATTGCTATTTACAAGGCGTACTATAAAAACTAAGGTAAAAAGTAGCCAGACAAAACAGGTGAATAAATCAGCATGACCGGGTATACCCTTAATACCGAGCGAACCATTGGTGATAGAAGTAGCATTAACAATAAGTACCCGAATAATTTCAGCAAAACCCATGGTCGCTATGCCTAAATAATCATCTCCAAGGCGCAAAACGGGTATGCCAATTAGCAAGGCAAAAAAAGCTGAAACAAGTCCTCCGGCCAAAACAGACACCCAAAATGGAGAATGAAGTTCTGAAAATGGCCACATCATAGGTTCTAAAAGCCACATCATTTCTTTTTGGGCAGGACTTAGAATAAATAAAGCTGAAACATAAGCACCGATGGCAATAAATCCGGCATGACCTAAGGAAAAAAGACCAGTAAAGCCATAAATAAGATTTAAAGACAAGGCTAAAATTGCATTAATGAAGATGAGCTTTAAAATGTACATCTCATATTCACCAAGAAAAAGATCAACTTGGTCAACAACCAAAAGGCTTAATAACATTAGACCTATAGTAAGGAAAGTGTTGGTATTAATGCGCATTAGATTTTTTCCTCCATGCGCTCACCAAAGAGCCCTGTAGGTTTAATTAGTAGGACCAATACTAATAGCACAAAGGCAAAAGCATCCCTATATCCCGACAAATGTGGCATAAAAGCTACCGTCATAATTTCAATAAATCCAAGTACAAGACCGCCTATTACCGCACCTTGTATTGAGCCAATTCCTCCAAATACCGCTGCTATAAAAGCCTTAAAGCCTGGAATTACGCCCATGTAAGGGTCAATTTTAGGATAGCGCAAAGCCCACATAATACCGGACGCCGCCGCAAGGGCTGAACCTATGCAAAATGTTAAGGCAATAATTGTATTTACTTTTACTCCAAGTAAACGAGTTGTTTCAATATCTTTTGAAATTGCACGCATGGCAAGCCCTGGTTTTGTTTTATAAACTATCCATAATAAGATACTTACAAGAATAATTGTCACACCGGGCACAAAAGCAGTTAAGGGTAAAATGTGAACATTTCCAAAACTCCATTTGGTCACAAGCCAATCAGGCTGTAGAACAGGACGTGGCAAACCAGTAAAAACAACAACAGCCAGACTTTCTATAAAGAATGAAACTGCAATGGCGGAAATTAAGGCAGAAATTCTTGGTGCCTCCCTTAAAGGCCTATAAGCTACTCTTTCCACTAAAACACCACATAAGCATGCCAAAGTAATGGCAATAACTGCGGCAAAAGCCCAAGGTAAACCAAAGGCAAAAGTACCAAAAAATACAAAATATGCCCCAAGCATCAACACGTCACCATGAGCAAAGTTGATAAGGCGCAAAATGCCATAAACCATAGTGTAACCTATAGCAATAAGAGCATAAAGCGAACCAAGGGTAAGGGCATTGAAAAAATGCTGCAAGAACATTTCAAAAGTCATGCTACCACCTAGAAAATAGTTTTTAAAGAAACTGAGAAAAAATATTTACCACAACTAAATCCAATATTCAATCTAATTGTCTAATAACTTTATAATAATAATATAAAAAAATAACAAAGTACAGACAAATATTAGTAATTTAAAGAAGTAAATGATTTTTTTCTTTTTATTTCAATTGTTTATCTTAGATAATAGTGAGTTGCGAAAGACAATTTCAGTAAAGTTCCAAGGTATAAAAAAACTTATGAAAGCACTGATGAAATCGTTTTTTTGGTTAGATTTAACTTTATTTAACTTTGGTTAAAATAGTTGCATTTTATTACTACGTTTAAATTTGTTAATGTGGCTATTGTCTTAGCTCAGAACGGGAGTTTAATTTGAATTTTTTATTCTTTTTAAATGCTGCTTTTAAAGGCATGGACTGCCACGTCATGCCGCACATAATCCTTTTTTTTAATAAGTTAGTGGTGCGGCATTTCCTCGCAGTGACTTACGATGTAACGCAGAGTCATTGCGAGAAAAAACGCTTCGTGATTTGCGTTAAAGCACGAATTAGCAAGCGTTTTTTCGTGGCAATCCATCTTAAAATTTACGTTTAAAACTAAAATTTTCTTAAAGTAGATTTTCGTGCTGAGTTAAGGCAATAGCCACATTTGTTAATGATTTGAAACAAAATATTTTTTCGTAAGAAAAAGTCTAATGAAAGTTTTCCCAAAAAATAAATCAGCAAATTAACAATAAATGTCCTTAAAGAAGCTATCATTTTTTTTAAAATCTGGTACTATATAAAAAATCCTATAAGGAGGATAGTATGTATTGTAATCAATGTGAACAAAGGTCAAAAGAATTAGCGTGTGAAAGAATAGGGGTTTGTGGAAAAACAGCTGAAGTGGCTAAAATTCAAGATGAACTTATCTATGCTTTGCGGCTTTTGTCACAAACTAGCTTAAAAGCTGACAGTAAAGGTATATATGATCTTCATGTTGAGGCATTTATAGCAAAATCACTTTTTAGAACGCTTACAAATGTTAATTTTGATGAAAGTGATTTACGCATATGTATTGAAGAATGTATTACATTGCGTAAAAAATTAGCTGAAAAACTTGGATGTACAACAAAATGTGATCAAGATTTAGTTGAAAAAGCTTTGGCCGATATTCATAAAAATGCTTGGTCTGTAAAAACTATGTCCGAGGATGTAAATATAAATTCTCTTATGCAAATAGTGCTTTTTGGTACCAAGGGTGTAGCGGCTTATGCTGATCATGCTGCAATTTTGGGGCAAAGCGATCCTAGCGTATATACCTATATTAAAAAAGCATTGGCTGCCGGAATGCCAGACAAAGACGGTAATATAGAAGAACGCTCATTGGAAGACTGGTTAGGTCTTGTTATGGAATGTGGGCATGCAAATTTAAAAGCCATGGAGCTTTTGGAAAAAGGTAATACTGATAATTTTGGGCATCCTGAACCTACGCAAGTAGCTCTAGGTCAGCGTAAAGGCAAAGCAATTGTTATTTCCGGTCATGATTTATTAGATTTGTATAATTTGCTAAAGCAAACCGAAGGGAAGGGCATTAATATTTACACTCACGGGGAAATGATTCCAGCTCATGGATATCCAAAGCTAAAAGCTTTTAGCCATTTTGTCGGTCATTTTGGTACGGCTTGGCAAAATCAAAAAAAAGAAATGGCAGATTTTCCGGGAGCGGTACTTTTTACGACTAACTGTATTCAAAATCCAGGTACGCATGGAGATAAAATTTTTACTACAGGTGCAGTAGGCTATCCAAATGTTGTGCACTGTCCACAAGGGGATTTTTCTAAAGTTATTGAAAAAGCTCTTAGTATGGAAGGATATACTGAAGATATAGATAAAGGTCATGTTACAGTGGGTTTTGGTCGCAAAACTTTACTTGATGCTGCTCCAGCCGTGCTTGAAGCTGTGAAAAGTGGTGCTTTAAAGCATATTTTCCTTGTAGGTGGCTGTGATGGTGCTAAACCGGGTCGTAATTATTATACAGAATTTGTAGAAAAAAGCCCAAAAGATACACTGATTTTAACCCTTGCTTGTGGAAAATTTAGATTCTTTGACAAAGATTTAGGAACGCTTGGCCCCTTCCCACGCTTATTAGATGTTGGTCAATGTAATGATGCTTA
This sequence comes from uncultured Desulfovibrionaceae bacterium, assembly GCA_964368885.1. GTDB lineage: Bacteria > Desulfobacterota > Desulfovibrionia > Desulfovibrionales > Desulfovibrionaceae > CAYJAD01. The sequence goes on from CAYJDL010000047.1 coordinate 8,595, forward strand.
TGCCGCTGTACAAGTAGCCCTTGCACTTGCTGAAGCTTTAAAGTGCGACGTCAATGATTTGCCTTTATCCTTGGTTTTATCATGGTATGAACAAAAGGCTGTTTCCGTTTTACTTACATTATTAGCCCTTGGCATAAAAAATGTACGTCTTGGACCTACATTGCCTTCTTTTGTGTCACCTGATGTTCTGCAAGTGCTTGTTGATAAATGGAATTTACAACCTATCACAACACCCGAAGCTGATCTTGCAACGCTTTTGCAAGTTAAGTAGATATTAAACTGTTAGTAAAACTTTGTTTTGTTCTTTTTTTGGGGAAATTTTGTTGTTTAACGTAGTTTGAAAAATGGATTGCCACGAAAAAACGCTAAGCATTTTAATTTTTAATGTAGAGCTAGAAGCGTTTTTTCTCGCAATGACTTTGCGTATCACCGTAGGTCATTGCGAGGAGAGTCGCCCATTTTTTGCCGATAAAGCATTGAATTTGAACGGCTCGACGTGGCAATCCATGTCTTTAAAAAATTCATCTTAAACAATGAATAATTACACACCTAAGAACATACTTGCTGACTAAAGGCAATAGTCACATTGATTTTTTGATTTAAGGGGGAAAATTAGATTTTGCGAGAAACTTTTCATTTCTAAAAAGTTTCTCGCAAAGAAAAGGAGTTAATGAAAGTTTTCTATAATGCTATATACCACTATTTTCAAGCTTAGTAGTTTCAACTAAGATAGTTACATTATCATCTTCATTGGTAAACTGTTCAAAAGTTGTCGAACCTACCTGATGCGTACCTTCAGATGTCCAACCACTATTTTCTTCTTGAACTACCCAATTTCCATCTTCATCAACAGCACCGGAATTCTGCAAAATTTCCGTAGTATTTTCACCTTCAACGTCACCGGAAATGAGCACCTCAACATCCCTAATGGTGCCATTAGTCAACATATCCTTGGCATCTTGCATAGAGGCATTTTCGCTAAGCAATACTACATCTAAGCCATCGCCACCATCTACTAAGACATCACTAAAATCCATCTTGATAAGGTCATTACCTTCGCCGCCGAACATGCTGTCTTTACCTGAACCACCTACAAGTAAGTCATTACCAGATCCGCCATGAAGTGTATCATTACCTAAACCGCCAAAAAGCAGGTCATCTCCGCCTTCACCAAAAAGTGTATCATCGCCGCCGCCGCCATAGATAAAGTCATGCCCTGTTCCGCCTGATACAGTTTCATCTGATGAGGCACCAAGGAAGACATCATCTTCGCCGGAAAGGGTAAAGTTGCCATCGCCGCTTTCGCTTTCAAAGTCATAGGTGTCAAAAGCGTCATCGGCTGCATCCATCACATCTTGCAAGTTGGACTCGTCCATATTTAATACATTTTCTGTAAAGCTCTTATCATCATCAAAGGCATCGCCACCAACTTCATCAATAATGTGGTCTTGGAATACACCATATTGTACATCGGTAATTACTCCGGCAAAAACGCTTCCAAGTTCGTCAGAGTCAGTGCCAATTAGCGTGTCTGTACCAATTTCTTCAAAATATTTTTCTTCATAACCATCACCAATGCCTATTCCTATTAACTGACCACCTTCGCCCATAGCTTCCTTTAGAGAGTCAGCAGCTATCTTAGCATCGGCAACCTCTTGAGAGGAAGCAGTAGAACCATTAGCATCATCATCAAAGCTAACATCGCCAACCTTATGCCAAGAGTCTCCATCTTGATATTGTAAGACGTATTGACCACCGCTTTCTACTAGCTTATAGCTAACGCCATCTTCAGTCCACACTTCACCAAGACCGTGAGTTCCACCAGTGGTATAAAAATCAGGCGCATCTTCTGCATTAGCCATAACTTTTTCACCATTGATCATAAAGTAACTACCCTTGCTTGCTGCTCCCATATCTTGGTGATATTCAATAGTATTACCCTGACCATCGGTAAAGGTAACTATTGAATCTTTAGCATAGGCTCCGCCAGCAGGAATCTCGCCCAAAGTACCATTTTTATCAAATAGCCCTTCTTGGATGCTTTCAAAGGTATATGTTACACCATCAAGTTCCACAGTGACTAAAGTAAAGTCAGTAGAGCTTGCCACGTCAGGAGTTATGGCAACTTTCACACCTGTAGTAATGTCTATTTCTGGCTTGGAAATTGTTAAACTGTCAGAATCAACACGGCTAGTTGTGCCATCTTCATTAAGCTCAAAAAAGCTCTTGGGCGTACTTGTACCATTGTCAACATAATAGGTTACTGTTGAACCATCAGCAGCTTCATAGGTATAGTTATAATCAACTGCACTATTTGGGTTACCGCTATGTTCACCATATTCACCTGAACCGCTAAAATGTCCGGCTTCCTTACTACCTTCCACATAGGTAAACTCTTTACCATCAATGGTTATGGTGAAAAATTCCGGTTCGGTAGCTGTTACTGTATTTTCTAGATGTACTGAAGGATTACCATCACTCATAAAGATGGTCATGTTGGTAGAGCCTTCACTCATATCAAGATTGTTAAAGAAGCTTTCTGCACTATTAAGGGCAGCCTCCCAATTTGTACCACCACCATGATTCCATAGACTATGGTCAGGGTTATTCAATATGTCACCAAGCTCTTCAACAGAGTTAAGTACAATACCTGCACCATAGCTATAGTCTACAAGGGCAATATTTACATCGGCATTTGCGTCAACGGTTACGAGGTCTTCATAAAGGTCAGTTAAGGCTTCCCGCAATTCTTCCATTCCCGCTGCGCCAACACTACCGGAACTATCCATCACTACGCAAAGATTAAGCTCAGTAACAGAATCTTCACCCATGGTTACATTACCATCTTGTGGGTCAACGGTAATAGTTAAAGTTGCGCTATCTTGGTCGCCGTCAGCATCTTGGATGGTATATTCAAAGTTAAAGTCTTTTGGATCTTTGGCATTGGCTTCAAAGCTTCCAGGATGAGATTCAAATTCATATGAACCATCTTTATTGAAGGTAATAATACCGTATTCTGACTCAAAGGCAAAATCTTTGCCTTCAACCTCAATTGGTGTCCATTCAACATCGCCACCTTCTGCCGGCTTTACATCAACCACTTTATCAGCTCCAAAGCCATCATCGCCGGATAGGTCATCTTGACCATCGGTGAGAACATTTCCTGTAGTAGTGTCACCTTCGTTCAATTCAGCTGTATTATCAAAAGCTTGTGGTGCATCATCACCAACAATGGTAACAGTATGACTTGCGCTATCGCCGTCATTATCCGTAGCAGTAAAACTAATATTAATGGAGTCACCAAAATGCTCATGCTGGTGTACATCCCAATTGCCATCACCATCAAGGGACATACTAAAGTAAGCAGTGCCGTCATCAGCAATGGCTACAAAAACACCTACGCCAATTTGATTTAGGGTAAGCACTGTACCATCTTCAAGGGTAATTGAATTACCATCAGCAACATCAACTTTATCTCCATCACCAACGCTTATACCTTCAAATTCCACAAGACCATCTATGCCATCAGCACCTGTGGTAACAATTTCGCCACTGCCGGATGCAACAATAGAGTTGGAGTAATGTGAAAAATCAACGCCGTTTAGAACAAAGTCAGAACCATTTTCACTTGGAATAATGCGTATTTCGTCAAATGGTTCAGTCATATTTGAAATATCAAAGCTACCATCGCCGCCTACTACACCTGCCAATTGCTCAACGGAAGTTATAAGCACACCATCTCTATAAAATTCGATGGTTACAAACTCCGGATTTTCATCATCTGCATCTCCGCCTTCGGCATGGGAAGTAAAGAAGCAACCAAAGGATAAATCTACACCATAAGCAAGCTCGCCTTCCGGTAATTGAATAATTAAAGCTTCAACCGCTGCGCCATCTTCATAACTTCCGGTGGCATTACCCACTTCATAGTGGCTTCCACTTGCATTAGAGGAAGTTAAACCAATACCGGGAGCATAATCAGCTTGCCCATCGCCATCTACGTCAGTACGGTCATCACGCCAACCAAGAGCAAGGCCATCGGTGTCATAGTCATATTCACCCTTGGTAACAATGGCACCTTGAATGGTAAAGCCATTTTCGCCCCCAACTTGCATGGCAGACTTATCATCAGCTGTATTTTCATAGAAATCACCTTTATAAACGCCCCAATTCCAACTATCGGTGGCAGTAAGATCATCTCCAAGGGCATCTTTTAAGTCATTTGCATCGGCAGTGGCATTAAAGTAATTAAAGTCAGGCTCTTGTCCTGTATCACTACTTTCAAGGTGAATTTCATCGGTTGATTTACCTTCACTAACATTATCCATTAAGATAATGTCATCTTCAATTTGCACATTGACAGAATTGCTTGCAGTATCACCATTACCATCGGTAATAGTAAAGCCAAATTCAAGACCGGTTGGCGTATCTGCGGCATCAGCACTGCTATCGGCCTTATCTTCAAGGTCAGTGTTGTAATCGGCACTTTCGCCACCGTCAGGTGCGGCATGTTCGACTGCTTGGCTAAGTTTAACATTAAACTCACCTGTAGAATCCATTTCTACTCTTAAGACTTCATTTCCTTCACTGTCTTTACCGATTAATGTGGTCTTATCATCACCATCATAGCCCCAAATAACAGGCTGATCATCATCGGAAGTTTTAAGGTCAGGAGCACTGTCTAAATCCCAAGCAAAAGCATCTTCAAAAGAATTATTTAACATGCCATCTGGACCAAAGTTTAATTCAACATCGCCTTTACCGCTAGTATACTGATAACTTATATCATGCGATGTGCCTGTAAAGCTTCCACCTTCAAGGAAAACTTCCGTAACCTTTACTGTTGCACCTTCAACATTGATACTTGGCGCACCCTCGTTGACACCTTGAACAGTAATTGTAATTGCACCCTTATCGCTGGCATTACTATTATCCTTGGTAATTACTTCAAAATTTTCTTCTACCTTTTCATCACCAAGAGCTTTTAAGGCGTCAATTTGGTCTTGGGTT
>CAYJDL010000048.1:0-13564 GCA_964368885.1 uncultured Desulfovibrionaceae bacterium
TGGGCTTCATCTAAAATGATAGAGTTAAATTCATAATTTTCAAACTCTTCTAAATCTCTACGCAAGAGAGCATAAGTTGTAACTACTAAGTCTGAATCCATAATTTGCTTAAACATGTTTTCACGGCGAGTGCCGTAAATGATTAAGCGGCGTAATTGTGGAACAAACTTTTCTGCTTCTCGATCCCAGTTTGGCAAAACAGAAGTGGGAACAATAATTAGGTTTGGTCCCGTTAAATTGTTCTCTGACATATATTGGATAAAAGCAAGTGTTTGAATTGTCTTACCCAAGCCCATTTCGTCAGCAAGAATACCGCCAAAGCTATATTCTGATAAGAAGTTCAAATAAGAAACTCCTTGCTTTTGATACGAACGTAAGTCGGCATTAAGTCCCTTAGGTGTTTCAACTTCCCGTACTTCTTTGAAGTTTCGAATTTTTTCTCGTAATTTATTCCAGAAAGAATCCGTGTGTACTGTTGGGAAATCTTCTAAAATATTGTCCAAAATGGGAGCTTCATATTGTTTAAATGTATTTTGCGGCGGCTTAGTTGGATCAAGCCCAAGGGCGTATAATTTATGAGAAAGCTTTTCAAGCCAAGAATCCGGCAAGCTGGCATAAGATCCGTCTTTTAACTGAATATAACGCTTACCCTTAACCCATGCTTTCCAGATTTTTTCCAAGGGTACCGATTGACCATCATATTCAATGTCAATGTCAAGACTAAACCATTTATCATTTTCATTACTCTCCACAGAAGCTGTAATAACAGATTGTGAGGTGCGTACTTTATAGCGTGAAAGGGCTTTTTCGCCATACACCCTATATGATTCCACAAGTGTTGGGTATGAATCTAATAAAAAAGCAATAGCTTCTTCCGGTTCCAAAAACCATAGTTTATTGCTTCTATGTTGAAAGCCCATGTCATTAAGGGTGTCAAGCAAATCAGTTTCTTCACTTTGATGTCTCTGTACTAAGAATGTGGATCCTGTATAGGAATAACTTCCGGTTTGAAAGTCAGGGTTTGGCCCATTAAGTAAAAATTCACCATGAACCGTTTCATAGATATTTTCTATTTCAAGGGTAAGTAAGCTACCTTCTTCATCCAAGAAAAGCTTAGGGTTGTATGTAGCCGGCTGAAAAATTGGAGCCATGCATTTTAAAAATTTCTCAGGTTCATAAAGATTTGTGCTTGGTAAGCGTGTCCATACTCTATCCAAAAATTCTGAAATTTCCTCATGCGGCACAGAGGGTCGCACATAAAGCAAGTCATATACGAGGGATAGGTGCAATCCTGTTTGCACAGGGAAGAAATTTTTATTGTAGCAAACCCAAATAGGAATTTGCCCATGAAAGGTGATTTCATCATCACTTTGACTATCATCTTGCCCATGTTGCATAAGGGATATGGGCGGACGCCCTTCATGAATTAGCAATATGGAAAAAGTTAAGCCTTCTTCAGAAATTTGCGGCTTAAGTTTAAGGACAAAATGAGTATTCTCAATATGGCTCTTATGCTCTGTTTCCTTCCAATAAAGATAATATTCATTGCGAATAGCCCAAAAAAACCAAGATACAAGACCTTCTGGTATTTCTACCTTATGGCCGTAATAATCTTGATGTTGCCCAATTTGGCGAGCAACTTCGGTAAGTTGTGGCGATACTTCGCACCATTCAGGATTACGAATTATTTGCTCAAGTGTTATTTCCGTATGCACAGAGGAAATATCCGTTTTGTTTTGCCGACCCCGAAAAAATGCCACAGCAAGTCGTCCCGGTTCAGGATAAAAGCGGAAAATCAAATAATGTCTTCCGGCTTCAGGTTCCATTTCTGTTGAAAAGAATGAACGAAAGCTTTGTTTCCATTCTGCTTTTTGCAAACTGCTATCATCATGCAAGTCATCATCCCTAAGATCAGTTAGTAATTGCAAAACAATAGAAGCAGCATGACTGCATACGGAAGTGAAAGATTCCGAACAATTGCAACTTGCTTTAGTGGTATAATCATCAAGGGAAATGTGCAAATTAGGCGTATAAACCTGTAAGTCTTCTCCTTGAACTGTGCCTTCTATCTTCCAAAGGTTGCCTTCATGACTAATGTTAACTCGTTGCAATCTATTTTCAATAAGAATATTTTGTCCGCTATCACGGATATATTCCGGAATAGAATCTTGAAGAAAATTTTGCACAAGCATTCTTAAGGCGTTTTTTTCAGCTCGTGTCATGCTGAATAACTCCTAGGTTGTATTTTTTATAACTAAATTTACAAATCAATTTTAGAAATTTAGACAATTGTATGAACAATTTTTATTAATTAACAAATTCTTGTAATTATTTTAAAATTACGTATAATAGTATTTCTTTATGGTAGTAATTCAAGGATAATTTTTTGCAATTAACTATATTTACCGGTTAGAAGCCAAAGCTAGCGTAACAAACATTAACAGTATTATTCTGTCACTACACTAAAAGCTTATACTTAAGTGATTTAAAAAGCAACTGGTATCATATTATTTTTTAAAAAACTTTACAAAATACTCTGTTGTTACTTTGATTGTAAGCTTTACTTAAGCTTGGGTGTAAAGGTATAAAAAGTACTATAATATATTGATTTTATAATCATTTGATTTATGTTTGTTAATGTAACATTTTGGATTGCTTAATTATGTAGATATCAAATTAAAATTTATTTATATCGAATGTTTATAAGTTAAATCTTAAAAAGTGAAATATTTTCTTAAAGGAGCTACGCATCATGGCTAATACAGTAAAGCAAACTGTAAGTTTTGCAAGTCATTCAGGACTAAAAAGTGTGCTAATATTCTTTATTGTCAACACTTTCTTATTTCTTACTCCAAACTGCATTTGGGCGCAAGAAAAAAAATTACACAATGAATTACTTCCCTTGGAAAGCGATAGAGGCGCGCGTTACGTTACAGGCTCCATAGGTGAACCATCAAACTTGGTACCATATATATCAACAGATTCCGCATCTTCAGAAGTTACGAGTTTAATTTTTGTATCACTTTTGCGATATAACAAAGATTTACACATTGAACCTTTTGCGGCGGAGCATTATAGCGTTGAGGATGAAGGTAAACTTTTGCGCTTTCGCTTACGTAAAGGGATAATGTGGGAAGATGGAGTAGAGTTAACCACAGATGACATTGAATTTACATGGAAAATAGTTACTGATCCAAAAACTGCCTCGCCATATGCCGAAAGTTTTATGTCTATAAAAGAATTTCGTAAAATTGATAAATATAATTTTGAAGTGACTTATGACCGCTATTATGCAAAGTCTTTAATATCTTGGATGGGAGCAATTTTACCAAAACATATTTTGCAAGGGCAAAATTTACGCAATACATCATTTTCACGAAAACCCATTGGAGCAGGTCCATTTCGTCTTGATTCATGGGTGCCCGGATCATCTGTTACCCTTAAATCTTCCCCATCATATTTTGAAGGGGAACCCTACATTAACACAGTGATCTTCCGAATTATTCCAGACCTTGCAACAATGTTTTTGGAGACAAAATCCGGAAATTTAGATATGATGGGCCTTACGCCCCAACAGTATTTGCGCCAAACAAGTGGAAAGTTTTGGGAGGAAAATTATTGTAAATACAAATACTTGTCCTCGGCATATGTTTATATGGGCTTTAATATGATGCATCCTTTTTTTAAAGATGTTATGGTGCGTAAAGCTATTTCTCATGCCATTGACCGCCAAGCTATTGTTAAGGGCGTGCTCATGGGACAAGGTGTTGCAGCCTTTGGGCCATATAAACCTGGTTCATGGGCATATCATCCAAGTTTGAAGCCACCAAAATTTGATATTGATTTAGCAAAAAGTCTTTTGCAAAAAGCTGGTTTTGAGGATAAAAACAAAGATGGCATAGTTGAAAAAGATGGTAAGGACTTTGTCTTTACCTTGCTTACAAATCAAGGAAACGAGCAGCGCATTTTAACAGCAACAGTTATTCAAAGTCAACTCAAAGCTCTTGGAATAAAAGTAGAAATTCGTACAATTGAATGGGCAGCTTTCATTAAAGAGTTTATAAATAAAGGGCAATTTGATGCTGTAATTTTGGGCTGGACAATTACTCAAGACCCAGATATTTTTGACGTTTGGCATTCTTCAAAAGCTAAACCGGGCGGACTGAATTTTACTCGCTACACTAATGAAAAGTTAGATGAACTCTTGATAGAGGCTAGGCAAACTCCTGATATTAAAGTAAGGACTGCTTTATATGCTCAAGTGCAAGAAATTTTGGATGAAGAACAGCCATATAATTTCTTGTATGTTCCTTATGCCTTACCAGTGGTGCAATCACGTTTTCATGGAATTAAACCGGAACTAGCCGGTATTATGTATAATTTTGATAAGTGGTGGGTTCCAAAAAGGCTACAGCGTAGCAAACTTACTCCATAATTTTTTTAATACTGAATTTTAGTATAATTAGGTGCTTTTATGATACGCATACAAGAAATTCTTGATACACTTTCAGCTCGTAATCCAGACGCAAATTTGGAGCTTATTCAAAAGGCTTATGTCTATGCAGCCTCAGCTCATGCAGGACAAACAAGGCTTTCGGGTGAGCCATATTTATCCCATCCCTTAGCTGTAGCACATACCTTGGCAGATCATGGTTGTGATGCGGCGACAATTGTTGCCGGGCTTTTGCATGATACTGTAGAAGATACAAAAGTAACCATTGAAGAAGTTGACGAACTTTTTGGCGAAGATGTAGCTGATATTGTGGACGGAGTCACTAAAATTAGCATTAAGCACTCTGAATCCAAAGAAGATGCTCAAGCAGAAAATATACGCAAAATGATTTTGGCTATGAGTCATGACCTTCGGGTGCTCATGGTAAAACTTGCGGATCGTATTCATAACATGCGCACTTTGGATTTTCAAAAAGACCATAAAAAGAAGCGTATTGCCCAAGAGACGATGGATATTTACGCACCATTAGCCAATCGCCTTGGTTTACATAAGATGAAGCAAATACTTGAAGATTTAAGCTTTAAATATTTGCGTCCAGATATATACAATCAAATCACAAATTGGCTTGATGAAAATCAGGTTGTTGAGCGCAAAATTATTGACAAGGTAGTTAATAGTTTAGAGGGTTTAATTCAAGAAAATAATTTAAAGGGTACGGTTTATGGGCGCATTAAACATAAATTTAGTATCCACAAAAAGATGCAGCAATTGTCTCTAAGCCTTGATGAAATGCACGATATTATGGCCTTTAGGGTTTTGGTAGCCGAAAAAAGCGATTGTTATGCTGTGCTTGGGCTTGTTCACTCTAAATGGCGTCCGGTGCATGGGCGTTTTAAAGATTATATTTCAACTCCAAAGGCCAATGGTTACCAGAGTTTACATACAACTGTAATTGGACCGGAAGGTGAACGTATCGAAATTCAAATTCGTACTGAACTGATGCATCATCAAGCCGAAAATGGTGTGGCTTCGCATTGGCTATATAAAGAATCTAAAAAGGTTAATCCAAAAGATTTAAAGCAATTCAACTGGTTGAGAGAAATTTTTGAACGCCAACGAGATGAAGCAGATTCCAAAGAATTTATGCACTCTTTGCGCCTTGATCTCTTTAAAGATGAAGTTTTTGTGTATACGCCACGGGGTGAAGTGAAGGAATTACCGGAAGGGGCAACTTCTCTTGATTTTGCTTTTCATATTCATACCAAGGTAGGGCATCATTGCGCCGGTACCAAGATTAATGGAAAGCTTGCGCCACTTGGCACACCTCTAAAAAATGGTGATACCGTTGAAATTATCACTGACCAATCTCATCATCCCAATAGGGATTGGTTAAAAATGGTGAAAACTGCCAAGGCACGTAGCCGTATTCAACATTATTTGCGCAATGTTGAAAGAGCAAGAGCTTTACAGCTTGGTAAGGAAATGCTGGAAAAAGAAGGACGCAAATTAAGTCTAAATGTAGCAAAAGCCCATAAAGACGGAAATTTAGCCTTGATTGCGTCGGATATGAATTTTGATAATGTTGATGACCTATTTGCAAGTATAGGCTATGCGCATCATACGCCACGTAAAATATTAAACAAGCTTTACGCAATTTTAAATCCTGAATCGGTAAGCTCAGAAACTCATAGTAAAGACAAGCCGACAAAAGCGAAAAGCCATGAAGGCATAAAGCTTGCCGGAATTGATGGAGTTTTGGTTCGCTATGCAAAATGCTGTAACCCTGTGCCGGGCGATGCTGTTATAGGTTATATTAGCCGTGGTTTTGGCACAAGCGTGCATCGTAGCGACTGCATAAATGTTGCCAATATGGAGCCAGAGCGTATTCTTTCAGTTTATTGGGATAGCGAAGATAGTAATCAGCCGTATCACTCTCGCATTCACATTTTAGCTCATACGGAAAAAGGCTTGTTGGCGAAAATTACCCTTATTTTTGCACAAGACGGGGTTAATATTTCACATTTCCACTCTCAAGATAAGATAGATAATAAATCTGAAATAGATGCTGTTATTGATGTGAAAAATGTTGCGCAATTGAATCATCTTATTGATGCAATTAATAAAGTCCCAGCTGTTATTGAGGTTACAAGAACTTCTGAATAATTATTTTTTTGAGTGAGGAAGGGAAACTTTTACGTCCTTCTCACAATTTTGGGTGCACAATTAAAAAGGCATTGATTGTCGCAGGCTCCTCGCAATGACTACGGTGACACGTAAAGTCATTGCGAGAAAAAACGCTTCGAAATCTACATTAAAACCTGGAATGACAAGCGTTTTTTCGTGGCAATCCATTTTTAAAACTACGTTAAACAGCACGATTTCCCCAAAAAAGTATAAATCATCTTTTTCTTAATCATCCTTCCCTTGCCATTGCATGGCAAAAAGTACAATATCATCATGTAAATTGCCTCCGGTATAATTTTGAATATCTTCAAAAAATGCTTGCAATAAAGTGTTTGGTGTATTTTGGGCGTGGCTAAAAAATGCACTTAAACCAGCTTCACCATAACCCTTGCCAGAAAGATTCTGTACGGATAAAACACGTTGAGGTATAAATAACAAAGTCTGATTTGGCTTTAATTGCAAGCTCATGAGAGTGTATTCTTCCTCTTTGCGAATACCAAGAGGTACATTTTTAGACCAAGGTAATTGTGTATAGGGAATGTGATTTTCGGCAAATTGGTCATTTAATAAAAAAGGCGGAACTTGACCGGCACTAGCCCATTGAAATTGACCGCTATGCGTATTTAAAATGCCAACAAGGGAGGAAATAAACAAAGCCTGAGTATGTTGACTTGGTATGTCAAAATCTTGGTTAACAGTCTTAAGTGCGCTTGATGGGCTATGACCTAAAAGCAATAATTCATGTAGCAAGGGCATGATACGATTTGTGAGTAGGGCAGCTGGTACTCCATGTTCAGAAACATTACCAATAACACAGCATATTTCATTTTCAGACAGAGTAAAGCAATCATACATGTCGCCGCAAACTTCTCGGGCAGCATGGACATAAGCTACAGTTTTGACATAATCTATTTGAGGTAGAGTTGCTGGTCGTAAGGAATTTTGTATGGTTCTTGCTAAAGCTAATTCTCCATGCATATGCTCTTGCGTGTGAGCCATTACCGTTAAATCGTGTATGCGCTGTTGCAAAGCAGAGCGTAATTGCTGAGTTGATGATAAAATTTGACCTGTTTCAAGAGAAATATTTTCTATACTAGGTAATGCCATAAATTCTTTAGGATTAATTTTACCGTGACCTAGGCTTTCAGCTACTTTTGCTAATTGCCCAAGTGGGCTTAGTAAGGAATTATTGCTTTTATAAAGGCTATAAACAGCTAAAAATATAATAATAAATCCTATTAGACCAAAGATGCTAACGATATTATTAAAATTGTCAAAAACTTGTGCATATGGTACAAGAACACCTATATAAAGAGAAGGTTGCTGGCTTTGTTCAATTTTAAGTACATAGGGAATATTATTCCAATTTAATGAATGAATCTTATGAGGTTCGCTTAATATACTTACTTTTACTTTATCGATATAATGACTAGAGTCTATTGGTAAAGACCAATATCCTTGGTCAGTTATGAAAAAAGGAATATAATCTTTGAATAAACCAATGGTTTGTTGAGGTTTATTATTAAAATCATCAGTTTTTAAGGTTATAGTAATATTTCCATAGCTGAGATTTTGGCTATTTTTAAGGGGTTCAACATAAGTTAAGGGAAGCGTGCCCTCATTGCTTATTTGTAAGGGCAACCAATACGCTTGGTCATTGTTTAAAATTTTATCTTTGTCTATGGCTTTAGCTTTGGGTGAGGGGAAAGCATAAAAGGACTTACGAATTTTACTATCATAAGTTCGCACTTGTATTATATTTGGGTATTTATATATTTCTGATCTATGCGGAGCATTGGAAGCTGCGAAAAAAAAAGGCAAAACTGTTGTAACGCTAACTTCCATATTGCCCTTAGTGTTAGAAATTGCAGTAGTCATTTGCTCTGTAAACAGATTATCATTAAAGGGAATGCGTAAAATATTACGCTGTATTGTTTGTATTAAGCTAGGAGCAGAACGTATAATCCACTGATAGTGATAACTATTTTGTTGTTCAACACTAACGGCTAGCTGGCGCATTTGAGTATGTGCAGTATGTAAAATTTGTTTACGAGTATAAAAGTAACCAAGTGCAATAATAATTGCAAATATGCCAACCAGTCCAATAAATATGGGTACAGCTTGTCGTGTAGCTATTTTATATCGCCAAAGTACACGATCAAGCATAAATTATCTTTGCAGAGCGGTACGAGCACTTTGAATGTCTGGATATTCAGCAAAAAGACTAGAAAAACCACTGCCCACAAAAATTTTATGTAATTGTGGTCTAAGGGCGCAAATGACGATGCTACCTCCCAATGGATCTAAGGCTTTTCCGATATTGAGTAAACCACGCAACCCAAGGGAGCTGATATAATCAACATCATTTAGGTTTAAAATCATTTGGGTCATACCGTCATTAATTAGCTCTTGGCAGGTGCTTTCAAAGCTTACAGTAGAATATGCATCCCATCTTCCTGATAGGTGAACTACAAAAGCGTCAGGGTATTTATTAACTTGTATATCCATTGTATGACCTCATGAAACAATTTAATCTAATAAAATTGAAATTACTCGTAAGACTTTCGTAAAAGATACATGAACTGCAATACTTAGTCATTGATAAAGTATGTTGCAGTTCATGTATTATAATTTAGCAAAAATATTATGGATAATTATTGGCGATGTTTTAAGCTAATAATACTCCAAGTATTTTTTCCGCCATATTTATATGGCTTAGCTAAAGCAACAAAGGTACCATTTCTATCACTGTGATCATCTACGTTATAAAGATAACCCTTCATCTCAATAACGCCATTAGCAATTTTTTTAGCAGAAGTTACACGGCAATAATATGTGGCTTCACCATCAGCACCATCAAAGGTAAATTTTCTGCCATCATAGTGGAATCTTCCTACGGAAACAAGTCTTTTAATATTGTAATTGAAGTATTTTTTGATTGTTTCTTTTACAAACTTACCATCAATGCTAAGCTTATTGCCACTTTGTCTAATTTTTGATTTAAAATTATTGATATAGTTATGCCAAATGCCAAACCTAATCATTTGTCTGGGGTTATTTTCATTTAAGACATCTTTAGCGTTAAAATTATACATGCCTTGTTCAGTAAAGTTGGATAAAAAAATTCCCATTCTTTTCATGGTAGATTGTGAAAATGCATGACTTAAGGATACTGTACTAAAAATCATAAAAATAGCCAAAGCATAAGCAATAGAACGATGTTTCATGTGTGCTCCTTAAACTTTTAAAATGTTTGATTTGACTCTGCTTACCATAAGAGGTATACAGCAAGAAGAATGGCCTTATGGCATACCTTTTCTAGCCTCACAACATTTGAAAATATTAGCCTCAAAAGCTATAATTTACTAAATATATTAAAACTTAATGCAAGTCAATTGAAATGTCAGTACTTGTTTTGCACGGCTAATTGTTTTCATTTCTTTTTTGCGCATAGGCTACCAAAGCTAACCATAGCCTAAGGGACATTTTTTTACTAGTGTTTTTTCAAGCACATTTTTTCCTTTAGTTTTTATAGCGTATATGTTTAATGTAAGCTATAAAAATATTGTAATTTGTTAAAAATTTTTAGAGAATATAAATGAATGTCAAATTCTTTACTTAAAACAATTTCCTTTTGCCTAATTTTAACTGTATATGTATGGATAATGGCTGTATTGATACTGACAAAACAAAGTGAGCTGTTGGTTTTATGTAGTATAGTAGCTATTGCATTGCTTATGTGGGGTATATGGTATGCTTTTTTACGCAAAAAATGGTTTTTAATGAGTGCTTATTTGTTTATTTGCTGTACTTCGTTTGGAGTTTTTGGCTTAGCACTTTTTGACATTTTGGATTCTTCTTTATAAACCGTTGAAAGTTGGCTGTGTTTTTTTGTTAAAACCTTGAAAATTAAACAAATAGGAGATGGATTATGTTAAAGAAAAAAACGATATGGACATGTTTGTTGGTATTATTGTCAACATTGACCCTTTTTGCAACTGCGCAAGCAAGACCATCTTGGATTTCTGTTTCATATTCTGATTTTTCAGTGCATCGTAACCCAAATCAAAATGATATTAATGCTCAAGGCTATTATTATGCTAAAATATCAGCGACTTGTGTTAATAATAGCAGTGACAAGACGATTACTACTTTGACCAATCGTTCTATGGGCTTTGTCGCAAATGCCACAGGTAATGATTCAAGTCTTGGTATTGCAGCAGGTTACATTGCTATCAATGCTCCATCTAATTTTGAGCCAGTAGGCCCAGGAGAAAAATTTCGCATAGAATATAGCGTGCCAGTTATGTTTTTAAATGAAGGTAGTGTTGTGCCGTTTAATCAAAGTAAAAATCCTCGTTTAAGTAGATATAAATTAAAGCATAATTTTAATGTACAATAAATAGGTCATATGCTAACTCCATAAAAAGCTTGCCTAATTTTTAAAAAAAAGCCAAGATGCGTCAATTAAATTTACATAGGACATAATATGGAATTACTTGACGATCTTTTAGAGCAAATTCAGCAAAGATTTACCGTAGTTTTTGAACCAATGAACGTTGATGGAAAGTGCCTTAAGATGCTTTCCATCAACAACATGACTGAACATCTTGACAAACTTATTGCTAAAAAAAACATTCATGACCCTTTAAAGGATTTACCTTTATGGGCGAAAGTATGGCCCGCTTCCTTTATCTTAGGTCGTTTTTTGCGTAAATTAGAACCTCAAGGCAAAACACTATTAGAGCTTGGAGCTGGTACTGGTACCTTAAGCTTACTTGCAAGTCGTTATGATTTTGCTTCCATATATCTTAGTGATATTGTGGATGATGCCTTACTTTTTGCCAAAGCAAATGTCTTGGAAAATAAACTTCAAGATTTAATTACTGTACGCAAAGTTGATATAAAAGATAGTCGTAATACTCTTGGACAAAATTGCTTTGATATAATTGCTGCTTCTGAGATTCTTTATTTAGAAGACTTACACCGCCCACTTATCAAATGTTTGCAACGTCACTTAGCTCCAAACGGCAAGGCAGTGCTTTGTACTGATATGGCAAGGATTCGCCCTAAATTTTTTAAGCAGGCAGCTAAGTTTTTTAATATTAAAGAAAGCATGATTGGAGTTAAGAGTAAAAGTCTAGAAAATAACGAGGAAAAAGAGGAAAAACGTGTTTATGCTTTACATATTCTGGAAGCAAAATGATTAAATTAAATTCTTGCCCCAAGGCATATAATAAAGAATTGGATAAGGCTATTTCTCCGACGCAGACGGTAGCAAAGCTTAGGGCTAAATTGCAAAATCTTAATACAGATAAAGAGGGTGGACTAGAAATACTCTCTCAAGACCTTGATATTACTAGAGTTGACCAAGGACGTTTGGGCATTGCCGTATATTTAAGTAATTGCGGCAAGGATGCAAGACGTATTATGCCAACTCGTAAACAAATGGGGAAGGGAGCATCACCCATTCAAGCAGAGGCATCTGCTTTAATGGAATTGATGGAGCGATTTTCTTTCTTTACGTTCTGGGAAGATATGCCCAATTGCATTACTTGTTCATGGGGTGAGGCTAAGGCAAAATTTGGTGAAGATTTAATGCCTGTGCAGCATATTTTGCAGGCTGTGGAAGATAATTTAGCACCTGAAAAAGCAGAAGAATTGCTTGACCTTTTGCCATGGAATTTCTTTCCTGTAACAGACTTAGTCAACATGCGTCAAATTTGGGTTCCTTTAAATTTATTTAAAAAGTTAGGGGAATTTAATGGTACAAGTGCCGGAAATACCGAAGAAGAGTCTCTTTTGCAAGGTCTTTGTGAGCTTG
Organism: uncultured Desulfovibrionaceae bacterium; assembly: GCA_964368885.1. Lineage (GTDB taxonomy): Bacteria > Desulfobacterota > Desulfovibrionia > Desulfovibrionales > Desulfovibrionaceae > CAYJAD01. Next base: position 12,462 of record CAYJDL010000048.1, read on the forward strand.
TTGAACGTCATGTTTGCTGTCTAATTGATAGACAAAAATTTAAGACTCCAAGTATTGATCAGGATTTTTCCCTTATTAATGACCCAATTTTGCAAAATCTTCTTTCTGCCTTCCAAAAAGAAAATATCAATTTAATTTTAAAGGATTTTTCCTTAGATATGCCTGTACCGACCATTGGTGCTGTAGCTTATGATTTAAGCACCCTTGGGAAAAGTTCGGAAATTGTTTTTACTGCCGGTACTGCTACAAATCCGGTTAAGGCAGCCATTAGGGCTGTGACTGAAGTTGCACAATTAGCAGGAGATTTTTGCACTTGTGCTTGCTATGAAGCTTCAGGATTAAGTAAATTTGAAAATATATCAGATATACAGTGGCTAGAAGAAGGTGAAGAAAAAAACTTAAATTCTTTGCCGTCCATCAATAATGATGATATTTTGCTAGAATTACAATCTCTTATCCAAGGTTTACATCAGCGTGGTTATGGCGTTTATGCCATATCTACCATGCATCCAAAACTTCAAGTACATAGCCATTATTGCCTTGTTCCAGGTCTTGCCTTTAGGGAAAGGGATAAAAATCAAAGTCTTGGACTTTTTATTGGGCGCATTCTTGCCGAAGAATGCTCAGAAGATATAGCTTTACATGGTTTTAATTTATTAGAAAAATGCTATCCAAATGCGCATTTTTTACCATTCTTTCAGGCAATGCTTGCCATGCGTCAAGAAGATTTTGCAAAGGCTCATGCTTTATTTGCTAAAGCCGAACCAATGCAGCCTGAAAATGACGCCAAGGGCTTGGCAGCTTTTTATGCTGCTTACGTTTTAACCTTGGAAGAAAATTGGCAAAATGCTCTTGATTATCTTCATAGAGCTATAGCTTATTGCCCTGATATGAAAGAATATTATAATTTACGAGGTGTTGCTTACTTTAAACTTGCAGATTATAAATTGGCCGCACAAAACTTTGAGCAAGTATTGCTTTTAGATAAGGGATCGGTTATGGATATAGCCAATTTAGGGCTTTGTCATAAATTTCTTGGAAATACAAGCGAAGCTAAACATTTTTTAACTGTAGCCTTGGAATTAGATCCAAGTCTTGAATTT
>CAYJDL010000049.1:0-13178 GCA_964368885.1 uncultured Desulfovibrionaceae bacterium
TACATATTGCCCTTGCTGTATGTCATCTACTGAGCGTATGACCTGCCCATCTTCCTTTTGTATTAATGCATAACCCTTTGATAATGGCATCAAAGGGTCATAAACTTGTAACTGTATAGTAAGAGTTTGTAAAATATTATCTTTCAATACAGTTAAGCTTTTATAATTTTTGATTAAATTAGGCGTTAAATGTTTAAAATTTTGCTCTTTTATGTAAATATTTTGCTGCATAGCACGATCTAAACGTAATTGCCAAGCATCAAGTTTTGTTTGACCATCTTCATAAAAGCGTAAATCTTTGGGTAATTTTTGCTCTAAATATTCAAGATTACGAATTTTAAATTTAAAGATCTGAGCAACATACCATTGCAGACGTTTATAATATTGATCTAGTAATTCTTCACACCTTTTATATTTATGCAATGGATCGTAAGCTTTTAATTTAATTGATAGTCTATGGAGAGTATTATCTTTAAAAGTAGTAAGACTTTGAAAATTTTTAATTAAATTAGGTCTTAAGTTGATATAAATTTGCTCTTTTAAAGATAAATTTTGTCGCAAGGCATGATTTAAGCGCAATTGACAAGCATCAAGCTTAGATTTGGCAACTTCATGAGTATGCAAAATCATAGGTAACTTTTGCTCTAAATACGCTAGGTTGTGCCCTTTAAATTCTAGAACCTTGCTTATGTTCCATTGTAAGCGTTGAGCATATTGTTGCAATAACTCTTCATACCTTCTATGCCTTTGTAAAGGTCCGCAAGCTTTTAATTTAATTGAAAGAGCATGTAAAATATTATGTTTAAAAGTTACATAATTATTAAAACTTTTAAACAAGCTTGGTGTTAAATTACTAAAGTTTTGTTCTTTTAAGGATAAATTTTGTCGTAAGGCATGATTTAAGCGCAACTGGCAAGCGTCAAGTTTAACCTTAGCTACTTCATGAATATGCATAGCAATAGGTAATTTTTGTTCTAAATATTTTAGGTTACAAACTTTAAAATCCAAGGTTTGAGTCATATTCAACTGTAGACGCTGATGGTATTGGTCTAATAATTCCTCATGTTTTTTATATCTTTGTAATGGTGATAACCATTTTAAAGCTTGCTCAAGTTGCTTAAGATTTTGGTTTATTTTTTGAAACAAGGTTTTAACGGCTTTATGCACTGACCATTCAAGCCCGTCAATTTTCTGCATATATTCTTCACGTTCACGCCATAACAATTGAGCAGCATGGCTTGGAGTTGCAGCACGCACATCAGCGGTCATATCGGCAATGGAAATATCAACTTCATGCCCAATTCCGGCTAAAATTGGAATGGTCGAACGAAAAATTGCCTCAGCTAAAATTTCTTCATTAAAAGCCCAAAGGTCTTCCAAAGAACCACCACCACGAATTAATACTATTACATCAGCCCATTTGCTAACATCGTGCATAGCCTTAACTATGGCAGCTGCCGCTAAATCGCCTTGTACCGGAACAGGCATAATGCGTATTTCGCTACTAAGCCCTCGAGTTTTGGCAATACGTAAAAAATCATGAATTGCAGCACCCTTAGGAGCAGTAATAACCGCTACTCTTTTAGGATTTAAAGGTATGGCTCTTTTTCGCTCATCATCAAAATAGCCAAGTGCAAACAGCTTTTTCTTTAGTTTTTCAAAAGCAAGATGTAAGGCTCCACACCCTCCGTCTTGTATTAAGGAAATTATAAGTTGATATGTACCCCGTGGCGCATAATCCGAAACACTTCCGGCACAAAGAACCTGCATACCATTATCTAAAATTTGAGACATGGATGGTCTTGGACCATGTTCAAAAACTTCTCCGGTAAGAGGATCAAACTTTTCCTCTTTACGCTGAGCATTTTTAAACCAAACGCATTGCAATAAAGCGTTACTATCTTTAAGAGAAAAATATAAGTGCCCAGAGCTTGGGCGAGCAAGATTGCTTATCTCGCCCTTAACCCAAACAAAGGGAAAATTTTTCTCTAATCTACTGCTAATATTAGCAGTCAACTCTTGAACCGTATAAATTGTACTCAAATTTGCCAGCCTGCTAACACTGATTCTTTCCAAGCCGTAAAGTGCTGAGCGAAATCTTGAAGGTTCAACTCCACCTTTTCTCCGCTACGTCTATCTTTAGCTTCAATAACACCACGCTTAAAGCCCTTAGCACCAAGGCAAATTTGCATGGGCATTCCTAATAAATCAGCATCTTTAAACTTCACTCCCGGACGTTCTTCCCTATCATCAAGCAAAACCTCAAGACCCATATCTTCAAGCTCTTTTTTCAATATGTCTACATGCTGACATATTTCTTCGTTTTTACTGTCAAGATTGAGAAAATGTACGTCAAAAGGAGCTTAAGGTGGTGGAAAAATAATTCCATTTTCATCATGATTTTGCTCAATACAAGCGGCTACAATGCGTGAAATACCAATGCCATAACATCCCATAATAATTACTTGTTCTTTGCCGTTACTATCAAGATAGGTAGCCTTCATGGATTCACTGTATTTAGTGCCAAGTTTAAAAACATGTCCAACTTCAATACCTTCCGGCATGGTTATGGCTGCTCCACATTGAGGGCATGGGTCAGAAGGTAGGATATTGCGTAAATCTGCATAAGCTGTAATTTGGCAATCTCGACCAAGACTAACATGTTGTAAGTGTTTATCACGTACGTTTGCACCACATACCCAATCAGTATTTTCTTGCAAAGAGGCATCGGCATAAATTTTAATTTCAGGGTTAAGACCCACAGGTCCGGCATAACCTACTGCAGCCTTTGTCCAAGACTCAACTTGTTCGGCGGTTGCTAATTCAACAACGCTTGCATTAAGTAGGCTCTTTAATTTTACATCGTTAGCACTGTGATCCCCACGTACCAAAACAGCAACACCTTTACCGTCCACATCAAAAAGTATTGTTTTAATAAGGTTTTCAGGCGCAATCTTCATCATGGCACAAACTTCATCAACAGTATGAGCTGCCACAGTATCGACAGTCACATAGTCAGGGCAAGAATCAGTACACACTTGACCTTTCCAAACAATAGCAGCTCTTTCCATATTTGCCGCAAAAGCACAAGAGGTACAAGCTGCAATGGTATCTTCTCCAACCTTGGCAAGCACCATAAATTCATGAGAAAAACTACCACCAATGGAACCTGAATCAGCTTCAACTGCTCGATATTTAAGAGCCATACGAGTGAAAATTTTATTATAAGCCGTATACATTTTTTGATAACTAATATCGGCTCCGGCATCATCCATATCAAAGGAATACGCATCCTTCATAATAAATTCTCTGCCTCGCAATAAACCAAAACGAGGGCGAATTTCATCCCGAAACTTTGTCTGGATTTGATATAGATTTAAAGGCAATTGACGGTATGAACGCACTTCACCTCTAATAAGATCTGTAATAATTTCCTCGTGGGTAGGTCCAATGCAATAGTCTCGACCATGACGATCTTGAAAGCGTAAAAGCTCCTTTCCGTAAACATCCCATCGCTTTGTTTCTTGCCATAAGTCAGCAGGTTGAGCCGCAGGTAAAAGCAATTCCAAAGCCCCGGCGTTATTCATTTCTTCTTGAACTATCTTGCGAACTTTTTCAATAACTCTAAGCCCAAGAGGGAGATAACTATAAATACCGGAAGTGACTTTACGCACCATTCCGGAACGAACTAAAAGCTGATGGCTAATAACTTCGGCATCTGCCGGAGCTTCCTTTAATGTGGGTATATAACTTGTACTAAAGCGCATAATAAACCTGCTTATTTTTTAAAGAAATGTTGATTTATTTTTTTGGGAAAACTTTTTATGAACAAAAAGTATTTCCCGTAAGGGGTATTTTTTGTTTAACCTAGAAGTTTCAATATAACACACTTAATGTTTAGTCCGAATTTACAAGGATTACAAAATCTTATCCTTTTGCTACATTAAGCACTGTAATAATATCATCTTCCGGCGTATTTATCTTTTTTGACCACAGCAAATAACTTTATTCTTTGGAACGGAGGACGCATTTGTGGGAAATCTTCAATAAAGTCCATGCCCCATTTCCAAGCAGTAAGTAAGTTCCTACGATACATATTTGCCATGTGTCCATTTTGACCTGCAGTGGCACGAACATCATTAACATATGAAAGAAAAGCATAACACTTTGCCGTAGTGACATCTTGTAAAGACAAGATGTTTTGCTTTCGACAAAAAGTAAAAAACTCCTTCATAACAAATCGTTTTTCTTTATAGGTTGACAATGTTACTACACGCTTAGCATGTTCAAGGTAATCGTCACCCTACGAAAAAAGCGTCTCTAAGTCCATTTGGATCTGTGCTTCTTTCTGAGCTTTTTCGTATTCTCTTTCTTGCTTGCGATTTGATTGTGGGTTGTAGCCCATCATTGCCAAGGCCTTCTTGCGCTCTTCCTCCTCCCACTGTTTCGCTTGTCGCCATTCCGGGCCATGCTTCTTGCCGGGTGGAAACATCATGCAAGCAACTTGCTTGCCGTCTATGACTACCCGAGCCATCCATCTGTTTCCTTTGTCTTTGCGTAATGTTGGCATTGTCGAAATACTCCAATACAGTGCCCCATTTGAAACGCCAGCGGTTACCGAATTGCCTGCCGCCTAAAACGGAAGCTACACTTTTTACCGTGCGTTGGTCAAGACCCAGAGCCTCTGCAACTTGCTCAATGGTTAGAATATCATTTACTGCGCTTGTTTTCTCCTAAATTTTTTGGTGCTTTTATTTGCCGTAGTATTTACTTACAAGTTCTAGATTATGACTTTGATTGCTAGAGTTATAAAAATTTATGTGATCTTCCCCAAATTGCCTTTTTTGATTTTTGTTCATAATTATCACACTTAGGGCATTATGACAGAAGTGTGGGTGATGAGAAGATGGGGTTTACTAGACGGTTACATGAATTACGCAGAGGTCTTACAGTATCAGCTGTCTTTTTGCAAGATGTGCAAAAAGATTGTTAGCTTTAAGTAATTCTTCATAAGTACCTTGTTCAATTATTTTTCCACCACTTAAAACTACAATACGATCAGCATCAACAACAGTTGATAGGCGATGCGCAATTAAAATTTTTGTAATATTTAACTTAGAAATTGTTTCTCTGACGATATTTTGTGAATTATTATCAAGTGCGCTGGTAGCTTCGTCAAAAAATATAATTTTCGGATTTTTCACCAATGCCCTTGCGATTAAAATTCTTTGCTTTTGTCCACCTGAAAGACCACCGTCGGCACCACTGACCAAGGTATGCATGGTCATTGGCATTGCTTCAATATCTTTATGACATCCGGCTTTTTTTGCGGCTTGCCATGCATCGTCTATACTAAGAGATGTAGAACCGGCAACAATATTTTTATATATGCTATCAGGAATGAGCTTACTATCTTGTAGTACAACGCCAATTTGAGAGCGCAATTGACGTAAATTAACTTGGTTTAAATCAAGATTGTCATAGGAAATAGAGCCTTGCAGTGGCTTTTCAAAACCCAATAAAAGGCGTAATAATGTAGATTTTCCAGAGCCGGATTCACCTACAATGGCTACAAATTCACCAGCATTAACTTTCAAACTCACATTATCAACTATTGTTCTTTGCTGTGTATTATATTTGAAAGTAACATGCTTAATATCTATATTTCCTTTAAGATCATCTATTTGCCCTTGCCATTGATTTTTTTCCGGCATCGTTTCAAGTAATGGTCTTAATCTTTGATACAAGGGTATGGCTGCAACAGCATCAATTAATGCCATTAAAATTGAACTAAACGACGCACTTACTATACCTAAAGCAGATGAAAAGGCTACAAAATCTGAAAGTGTTATCATGTTGTCGGGATAATATCGAAAAAGGAAGGTGCTCAGAGCAATTAAAATTATTATGGTAAAAATAGGTATTGCACTGCTTAAAAGAGATATAATTTTTTCACAGTTGGATAATTTAAAATATATTTTTTTTTGAATAGAAAATTTTTCACTCCAATGTTCAAGAGTTTGGTTTTCGGTACCTGTGGCTCTTATTTTACTAAGACCTGCAAAATATTGAACAATATCACCTTGCATTTCACCTACAAGAGCTGACATTTCTGTTTGCAATTTATAGCCTACAAAAGCCGCAATGATAAAACAACATGACATAATCAATATAAATAAAAGCATAACGGCACTAAAAAGGGGAGAATAGTAAAACATCAAAACTAATGCCGGAAAAATAAGTATTGATGTCATAAAAGTCTTTAAAAATGTACTATTTAAAGTATTTGATAATTGTATAATTCCAAGACTTCTGCTTGTCATATCGCCTATGGAATAATCCTTAAAAAGTGAAAGTGGAGCACTAAGTAGCCTATCCCAAACGCAAGCTTGTAATGTATAGCTTAAGCGATTTCTAATGCGTAACAAAAGTAAGGAGCTTAAATATTCAATAATTGCCTTTGTTAAGGCAAAGCCTACTGCTAAAATACAAATTTGCATAAGCAAAATATGGTCGGCTAAGGGAATAACAGTGGAAAAAATGACTGAATTTATTATGGGAACTGCTGAACTTAGTAGTGCAATAATTAGAAATAGAAAAAAAACTCTTTTAACATCTTCACGAGATATTTTCCACGCTAAATTACATAAAACTTTTAAGGTAATGGGTTTGTCTGGAAAAGGTTCATAAAAGATAGTGGCTTTATTGGTTAAATTTTCAAGAAAAGCAGTATCTACATCATTTATTTTAGCAGTAGAACTATCATACCAATGCCATTTATTTTCATCATCAAGATTAAATACGGCAACATTTTCGCCGGTAAGTAATTTTCCCAAAAATGGCTGTCCACACTTTTTATGCCAATCAACTTCTAGGGTGATTTCTCTTTTGCGTATGGCAGATTGTTTACAAATAGAATCAAGATGAATGTTGTCATCTGCATTTGTAGCAAGGTTGGATATATTAAATGTAAGATTTTGAACTTTACCAAGGGTAGTTATTGCACCCAACAATGAATTTTCATGTACATCAAAATTATATTTATTTTTAACATGAAAAAACCTAAATACATTAGAAATTGCTTTTTTATGTGAAAGAGCTGATTCGCTTTCAAGTAATTTATACTGCTCGCAGGATTTTGCTTTTTGTTGAAAAACAAAATTTTCAAAAAAATCATATAATTTTCTACTGTTATCTGTAAAAAATCTTAATAAGCTTTCAGTTGGAAATTTAGAAAAAGGTTCAACATCAGGTACTGACGTTTTTATTAAATGAGTAATAAATATAGTAAGTTGTTCTGATATTAAAGCTTTATCAGGTTCAGCCAAGCTCTTAAACTTTTCATATGGCAATTCCAAATATATAGTGTTTAAATTGGCAACTGCACATAGTTTTAGCTTGCTATTGTCATATGATGTAATGCCACGAAATGCCGTGCATCCATAACTTGAAAGTGAACCATAATATATTCTATTTGTTGCTTGCTTTTTATCATCAAATTCCGATAAAAAAAAGTTGAAATCGCCATCTTTTAAAAGATAAATAACATCCGGATTATCTAAGACAATAAGTTTTCCGCTATTTGAATATTCCAAAAGGTTTTCAGGCAAATTTTTTAGTGTTTTTATCATTACATGCTCTCAACCAATTTACGATAATATCCGTTAAGATTAAGTAATTCCAGATGATTTCCTTGTTCAACAATTTTTCCTTGCTCTAAGACAATAATTCTATCGGCATCTCGAATTGTACTTAACCTATGGGCAATAATGACAGTTGTGCAACCACGACGACGAATATTTCTATCAACATTTAATTCAGTAATGGGATCAAGCGCACCTGTGGCCTCGTCTAAAATCAAAACACTTGGATTTATTGATAGTGCTCTTGCAATTTCAAGTCTTTGCCTTTGACCACCACTAAAATTCTTACCATACTCTTCAACCTCTGAGAAAAATCCTGAAGGGCGTTGACTAATTTCATCATATATTTCAGCATCAATTGCTGCTTGTTGCACTGTATGTATGGAAATTGCTTTATTTCTCATACTTAAATTTTCATAGATTGTACCCTTAAACATAAAAATTTCTTGGTCCACCACGGCAAAAGAATTAGCAAATATAGTAGCACTTAATTCATGGCGTGATTTACTATCAAAGGTAATGTCACCTGACCACGGTGTATATAAACCCGTAAGTAATTTAGCAATTGTAGATTTACCCGAACCTGAAGAACCAACTAAAGCAATGCGTTCTCCGGCCGCTATCTTTAAGGAAAAATTGTCAATTATGGGCGCTTTTATAGGATTATAGCCAAAAGTAATATGACTTAATTCGATGTATCCTTGAAGTTTTCCCTTGATTGCATCATCAACAGCAGGGTTTTTATTAGTAAAAATTGGATCTAATTGATACTTTAGCACATCATCAATACGCCCCATGGTCACGTCCAATTTTTGCACAGATGAAAGCATTCCTACAAGAGTTACGATTGGGGCAAAAAGATATCCTATAAGCATTTGAAATGCCAACAGTTCCCCCATTGACATGCTACCTGAAAGTACACGCAATGCCCCAAAAATCAAGATGCCGATGGTATTTAATGAAATAAGTATTGTGGGTATGGTTCTCATTAAAAGCGATGATATTTCAAGCCTTTGAGCAGACATAATGGCATTTGTCTGCACACCGCTAATGGTTGAAAAAAAATCATCTTCCGCACCTGTTGCTCTCAATGTTTCCATTAGCATAATTCCGGATGTACTATCACCAACTAAGCGCCCAAAATCCAATTGTGTAGATTGGCTTAAAATACGTTGTCTTTTTATTTCAAAAGATAAAAATAATATGGTACATATGGCAGTAATACAAGCAATTAAACCAAGCAATGGGTCATAATATATAAGTAATGCACCGTAAAATAAAAATGCTATGAAGGATAATATATTTATTGACAGGTCTTGAGAAATAAAATTTGCAACCTCGTCAACGGTTGACAATCTTTCGGCTAATTCCCCTGGCTGACGAAAATTAAAAAAGCTGATAGGTAAACAAATAATATGCTTAAAATATTGAAAAGATGACTCTAGTGAAAGCTTAAGATTAAAGCGAATCATGATACTTTGTTGCATATTATTTAAGGTCAAAACCATAAAAGCAACTATGATAGCAATAAAAAAAAGTGGTGTTCCCCATGCGTAATTTTCGCCTGCAATGAACTTATCAACTAAGATAGCAGAAAAACTAGGGACAAGGATATTTGCCGGAATTAATAAAATACCGGCTAAAACTGTAAAAAATATTACATCTTTATAATGAAAAAAACGTTTTTTTAAAAGCTCAATAAAGGAACGAGGCTTGCCGGAAGGAACAAAGTTTTCATCGGGATAAATCTCTAAAAGCACACCACTAAAGGATTGATCCATCTCTTCTGTTGTAACAACTCTTTCCCCAAAGGCCGGGTCATTAAGATAATGTTTATCGCCTTTTCTTCCGGTATAGAGTAAGAAGTGGTTAAAATTCCAAAAAAGGACGATGGGCAATTTAAAAGTGCATAACTTATCAATTTCATGCACTTTATAACCGTTTGCCAGCATATTATGAGATTTAGCTACTTTCAATAAAGATGAAGCGGTACTTCCATCTCGAGAACATCCACACTCATCTCGCATTATTTCTAAGGGAATGAATTTTTTATAAAAAGCAAAAATCATTGCCAACGAAGCAGCACCGCACTCAATAAGCTCCATCTGCAAAATTAAAGGAACTTTAACACGCTTTGAGGCAAAAATATTTTTTATTTTCATTAATATATTTGTAAACATAAATTTAAACTAATTTAATATTTTTTTAACCTTCTCTCCCATAATATCCTCATTAACGCCTGTCCCAAAAAACAATTTGCGAAATTTAGAAAAAATAATTTCTATGGGGCGTAGGGTATCAACAGCAATGCTTGTACTGCAATAAGTACCTTCAGGAATTCTTATATTTGGCCCCTTACCGGTTGTCCATTCAAAACCGCTAATATTTTTCTCATTTCCGGTGAGCATAATCTTCACTTCCACAGGCATATTATCACTCATCTTAAAAATCGCATCAGAAAAATTTTTATTACGATATTTTAAATTTAATGCTTCAGCTGATTGAACGTGATTATTTACAGAATGTACAACCCCAAGGATTGAACCCTCTTTCTCGGCTTTTACCATGGAAGGCGTTATTAAAACAGGCATTCCGGCTTTAATTTTACCACTATTAAGCAATGAATAATAGGCATAAAGCACCCAATTATCCGCTTGACTCTCGGAAGTATCATTAATATTTACAATAGCTTGATTTGCGTCTACAATCATTCCATGCTCAACAAGAACCGACGTTACATGACCAGTACCTGTGCTGATAATTTGAGAATTTGCACGGTAAAGATTATTTTTCTCAACCAATTCCTCACTAAGTGCAATTAACTCCAAATATAACTGCAACTCTTCGTGGTTGATTTCTTTTTTTTCCTTAAGGTATTCATTCTCAGCTTTTTTCAGTTCAGACATTTTTTCAACCATGTTAATGGTAACTCTATCTCTTTCGGCACGAAAATCCGCATATTCCTTTTCAGAAGTTGCACCTCTAGCACGCAACCCGCGCAATTTTGCCAAAAACACATCACTCCATTGAACCTGCTTTTTAAGTAAATCAATGGTTGTATTTAAACTTTTTTGTAACTGTTCTTTTTTATTTAAATTACTCTGATCAAGAGATGCGTTAAAGGCGGCTATTTGATCACTCATTTTTTGTTTTCGCTCAATTTTATCAATTAAGCTTTTAATCTCTGCACGATCTTTGGGAATTAAAATTGTTGCAATCAAATCGCCATATTGTACATGGTCACCAACAGCAACGTTTACTGAAACAACAACACCGTTCGCCGGAGAATAGGCACTGTAAATACCCTGCTTAGTCAGAATAATACCACTTGCAGTTATTCTCTCATATATTCTGCCAAAAATACCCCAATAAATAATTAAAACAACCAATAAACCTAAACTAAGAAGAGCTAACCAACTTTTTCTGGAAACAATAATCAACGAGCGATCCAGTTCCTTGGGGGTAAGCATTTTTTGCAGAGCTTCTTTTCTAAAAAGATTTTCTTTCATATGAATATTATGTTATAAATGAATAGTGATTTATTACTTTTTTTCTTATGACAATATTTTGAATTTTAAACATAAATTAAGAAATAATGAGAAAAAGAACATAGCTTTTTTAAAATCAACACTTAATAAAAACTTTATTTCGTTCTCAAGAAAAGCGATTTAATCAGTATTTGCACATATTCAAGCACATAGTTTTCTTTGGGCTCGCTACTCGCAATAACTTATATTATAATATTTAAGTAATTGCGAGCAAAGCGACAGTCCATATGCTTTATTAATTTAATGAAGATTTACTTAATTGACTATTCTAAAAAGGTATTAAAAAAAGACCTAAAAAATAAAAATTAATTATTAAAACTGTAAGTTTCGTTACATCCCTAGCTTGCGTCGCAAGTCTTCGGGAATCTCGTCAGGGCTAAGCTGAGGATCACGCGGTACATAGTTTGGATCCCAGCTAGGAGGGAGAGATAGTTCACGACCTAGACCACCGGTTATTGTATCTAACTCCGCCTCTTCAAGCTTGGTGCTGGCTACGTTACCTTCAGGATTTAATTCATTTTTCATAAATACTCCTAATAGTTATTTGTTACTACAGTTTACCACCAAGTCCGCCACCAAAATCCGGAGCTGCGACGGCTCCATTTGAGTTATCATTTGGATTAACGGTTTGTCCACTAATTGTACTACCTTCCACGCCTCCAAAAGATTGGGGCGATTGAAGCCATTGACCGGAAACTCCACCAACTACCATATCTAAACTAGTTTCATCAAGTTTTTCCATAGATTTTTCTACTTTTGTATCAAATTCATTTTTCATAAAAAAAGTTCCTCCAGCAATTTTAATTAAAGTAATCATAGCATACAGCACTGTCAAGAAAATACTTACTGCACAATATCAAGGTCAATTTTCTTTAAAAAATCAACTAGTTCTTTAGCTTTAACTACATTAATCGGATAATTTTCTATATAGCCAATGTCATTAAATGCTACATCACCAAGCGGTGTTGATATAGTTTGTGTATTCATATAATTCAATACTGTATCTATATTATTAGATTTTGATTGTTCGATGGCATTGTATAGTATATATATCATTCTACCCATAAAAGGTATAATGTACCACGTTGTTTTTATTTTACCTTCATTGTAAAGATTTTTAATTTCCGATACATAATTATCATCAAGTTTATAATTTAAAACTATAAAGCTTTTATCAAGATTTGGTAATAATTCTAATTCTTCCCAAGTAATGGAATCTTGATTGATGATAAAGTCATTATATTTAATGTCATTTAAAATTGTTTTATTATATCTATAAAAATCTAAGAACATAGATCTATTACCAATAGAAATAATATTTACTCTTGGTGCAAACTTTAATGCTTCCGATATATACCTTAGAACATGACCGCTAGTGTTTTTCTTTTCATATTTTAAAGATCCAAGCATATTTAAATTATGCGCATGAAAATAACGTAAAATATTGCTGGCATATTTTCTACTGTATAGATCATATTCATGCATTATAATAAAAGGTCTATTTGTTTCATATTTTTTTAGCAGCCAAATACGGTATGCATTTTGATAATGAAAAAACTGAAACCGTTTTTGAAAAAAAACTTTTTGCCCGAGGGCCGGCTAAATGAAATACCCATTGGGTCATGTTAATTTGCAATAACTTTGCTGCCGCCACCTTATTTTTAATAACAGAAACTGTTGAAGAATAAAATGGGCCGATTATCCCAAAAATATCTTCTTGCGCTATAATTTTATTTACTAAATCATCAGCTTTTTTTGCTGATCCTTCTGTGTCATACCATATTATTTCAAATTTTTTGCCGTGCTCTTTTTTTTGAGCATTTACTTTGTTGACAAAAAAAGTAATTGTGTCCTTTAATCTTACATTGATATTGTCCCATCTTTTCCAAGCCCCAAGAGCCACAAATTTTATGACCGATCTTGGTTCTTTATAGTATTCCATGCGTTTTCTACCAAGCTCTTCCAAATTCAATTCCTGTGATGGGAT
>CAYJDL010000049.1:13188-13480 GCA_964368885.1 uncultured Desulfovibrionaceae bacterium
AAGATAAGGTGAATAAATCTTTTATATCTTTAACATTAACAAAAAAAAATAAAGGAGTTATTGCTATTAATAATATTGAAAAAACTATTTTCTTTGACATTGTATTCACCGCTCAGTAGAAGTCTTTAGCTATTTGTAAGTAAAAAACGATTTAATAAATTTTACCATGGATAACACCTATTTTCTTTATTGGCAATTGTTGTTGTATGTTGTTTATATACTAAACATAATTTCATTAGGGTGTTTTGCATAATAAACAATAGTCTAGATAGTGTCGTCAAATTGCGAATTT
>CAYJDL010000050.1:0-1349 GCA_964368885.1 uncultured Desulfovibrionaceae bacterium
GGACTTTACAATAGCAATGATGTTGATATTTTACATGAATTTGTCAATGCTGATTTACGCCGATTAGGGTATAATTTTCAAATTAAAGCTTTTTACTTTTGCCCGCACCATCCTGATTTTACAGGTAAATGTTCTTGCAGAAAGCCTGCTCCTGATTTATTACTTACTGCGGCAAAAGATTTTAATATTGACCTTAGCCGCTCTTGGATGATAGGCGATAAGTTTAGCGACGTTGAAGCCGGACTTAATGCCGGATGCCAAGCCTTACTTCTTGGCACTGCTAATAATCAAAATGAAAGACATAAAGCCGAAAATGTGCCTTTTGCCAATACTTTGCTTGAAGCCAGTCAGTATATCTGTGGACTTTAAAATAATGTTTTCGATCATAAATGACTATATATACTCATTACGCAAAAAAACTTCATCTTCCTCATGTCTTAGATTTTTTGAACAATCTATAAAAAATAATAAACCTATATTTCCTTTACTCGAGTTTTATTAAATAAAATTTTTTTACTTTCAAAAAATTAAAACTTATTAAGAGAATGATGATAATTTGCTATGAAAAAGTATATTTTTTATTTTGATAACAATTTTTCTTTTAATGAAAAGCTTTTTTTTGCCCTTTTTGACACTTGGCAAGTTATGCAAGAATGTGTATAATTTTGAACTGTGACATTTGAGGACTTTAAACCCAATGTAGTTTTGCCAAAAAACTAAGGTAATAAGGTTCTTTATCACAAATTTTAGTTAGAAAATATGTCTATGTAGATTTATTTGAAGTCTATATGGAAAGATTGATTGGACTGCATATTTTATATGCATGACATATATGATAGTAAAATTCAGCTCTTACCTATGACTTAAGGTCAATGTCTTAGCTGTTATGGATCGTCCCACAGGAGTGGTTATATGACACAATTTTGTTTGCTTAGAAGATGCAAAGGAAAAAAATATCAATCCAAGCGAATGCACCTTGGTTGTAACGCTAGAGCCTTGCAATCATTATGGTAAAACACCTCCATGTACCGAGGCTATCATCAATGCCGGCATTAAGCATGTAGTTATAGGTTTTCGTGATCCTAATCCTAAGGCTAAGGGTGGTCTTGAATATTTGCAATCTAAAGGAATTCAAGTAGAAACAGGTGTCGAGGAATGTCTTTGCCGTGATTTAATAGCGGATTTTCTTTGTTGGCAAGAGCAAGATCGTCCTTACATTCTTTTAAAACTTGCGTCTACTTTGGATGGTCGTATTGCAACTCGTACTGGTCATTCTCAATGGATAACTTGCACTGAATCTAGAGAACAAGTGCAGTTCTTGCGTAAAAAGTTTGCTAAGGTCGGGGGCG
>CAYJDL010000050.1:1359-3223 GCA_964368885.1 uncultured Desulfovibrionaceae bacterium
CCCGAAAAAGCCCCCCCACGCCCGCCGCCCCGGCCCACCCCCCGCCGGTACTTTTAGAGATGACAATCCTCAATTAAGTGTGCGTTATCCCGAAGGTGAAGATGGTCCGCAGCCGCTTGCTTGTGTTGTCACGTCACGCTTGCCAACAGTAGATTTAGAATATAATCTTTTGCAAAAACGCCCACAGGATGTTATTTTTTATACATCACCAGCAGCAGCAGCATCACCTACCGCCATGGCTCTTATGGAGCTTGGTGCCAAGGTTTGGTCTGAACAACCTCAAAGCCGCACAGTGCGTCAGCCTCCCTTAGATATTTTGGTTAAACGACTTTACCAAGAATTGCACTGTCCTTATATTCTCTGTGAGGGTGGTGGAAAATTGGCTTTAAGCTTTTTGCAGTGCGGTCTTGTGGATGAATTTCAACTACATTTAGCACCAAGTATTTTGGGTGATAATGAAGCTAAGCCACTTTTTGAGGGCATAAGCCCTTTAACCATGGAGGATGCTTTATCATTAAGAATCATTGGCTCTTCCATGCATGGTCAAGATTTACACATAGTTTTAAGGCCAAAATAATGTTTACCGGACTTATTCAAGGGCAAGGAACATTACTTTCCTTGCAAAGTCAAGGGCAGGATATGCGCTTAAATATTAAAGCGCATTTTCCCTTACCCGATATTATTCAAGGCGAATCCATTGCTGTCAATGGCGTTTGCCTAACGGTGGAAAATGGAAACAACAATTCTTTTACTGCTTATGTTTCTGCCCAATCATTATCATGCACTAATTTGAAATTTTTACGCCAAGGAAATAAGGTCAATCTTGAAAGGGCTTTGGCTCTTGGGCAAAGACTTGGCGGGCATATTGTCAGCGGTCATGTTGACTGTCTTGCAAATGTTAATTCCATAACCTCCATTGGTCAATCACGTTGCATATCTTTAGACTTTCCTGTTGCATATAGCCCAGAAATTATAAACAAGGGTTCTATCACTTTGGATGGCATAAGCCTTACCATTAATAATTGCGGTCTTAGCGAACACAAAGACAGGGCTTTTTTAGAGGTTAATGTCATTCCTGAAACTTGGTCAGTAACAACTATCGGTAAATGGATAGTTGGGGCACAGGTAAATCTTGAGACAGATATAATTGGAAAATATGTACGACATATGTTAACCCCCTATCAGTCAAATCTTGTTAAACAAGAACAAAATAATAAAAACAGTATTACCTTAAACCTATTACAAGAGCATGGCTTTTTATAAGCTTGCCAGAAAAAAGGAATTAATATGCCTTTGCGTAGCCCCTTGTGCAGTATAGACGAGGCCATTGAAGAAATTCGTCAAGGAAAAATGATTATCCTTGTTGACGATGAAGATCGTGAAAACGAAGGAGATCTTACAATTGCGGCTGAGCATGTAACGCCGGAAATTATTAATTTTATGGCTAAATATGGTCGAGGTCTAATTTGTTTACCTCTTAGTGCCGAACGTTGCGACATGCTTAACCTTGACCTTATGACTCAGCGCAACGGCTCTAAGTTCGGTACAAATTTTACTGTTTCCATTGAAGCCAGATATGGTGTCACTACAGGTATTTCTGCAAAAGATAGAGCCACAACAATTTTAGCTGCTGTTGCCGATGATGTACGTGCGGAAAACATTGTAACCCCAGGTCACATTTTCCCATTGCGTGCTCGCCCTGGTGGAGTTTTGGTGAGAGCCGGACAAACTGAAGGTAGCGTAGATTTAGCTGTCTTAGCCGGTTGCAAAGATGCCGCTGTTATTTGTGAAATAATGAATGATGACGGTGAGATGATGCGTTTACCCGAACTTACAGTCTTTGCTGGCGAACATAATTTAAAAA
>CAYJDL010000050.1:3233-8493 GCA_964368885.1 uncultured Desulfovibrionaceae bacterium
CGTTATCGTATGCAAAAAGGTCAAGTTTCAGTGCGCCGCATTGATAAAGCGCATATGCCTTCAATCTATGGTGATTTTAACATCATCGCTTATGAAAATGACCTTGATAACGGTACTCACCTTGCGGTTATAAAGGGTGACCTATCAGGTCCTGAACCTGTTCTTGTGCGTGTTCACAGTGAATGCTTAACCGGAGATGCTCTTGGTTCCATCCGTTGCGATTGTCGAGGGCAATTAGGCGCAGCTCTAACACAAATTGAAAAAGAAGGTAGAGGTGCCCTACTCTACATGCGCCAAGAAGGTCGTGGTATAGGGCTTGCCAATAAAATTCGAGCTTATGCCCTACAAGATCAAGGTCTTGATACAGTGCAAGCCAATGAAAAATTAGGCTTAGCTCCCGATTTACGAGATTATGGAACGGGTGCTCAAATGCTTGTAGACCTTGGAATTCGTAAAATGCGCATTCTAACCAATAATCCCAAAAAGATTGTAGGCCTTGAGGGGTATGGTATCGAAATTGTTGATAGAGTTCCTATTGAAATGGAAGCTTGCGATGATAATTGTCAATACCTAAATACAAAAAAAGAAAAACTTGGGCATATACTTAATAATCTTAAGAAAAATAGACCTTAATTTTTTGACAGATTTTCTTCTGGGGAAAACTTTCAATGGAATTTTATTAAATAATAGCAATTATTTAAGAGCAAAATGAAATTCTATTTAAATTTGAAAATGTGGCTATTTCCTTAGCTCAGCACAAAAATCTAGTTTAAGAAAATTCTGGTTTTAAACGTAAATTTTAAGATGGATTGCCACTAAAAAACGCTTGTAATTTCATTGTTTAAAAAAATTTCGGAGCGTTTTTTCTCGCTATGACTTTGCGCGTCACCGTAGGTCACTGCGAGCAAGTGCCGCACTACTATCTAATTTTAAAAAAAGGATAATGTGCGGCATGACGTGGCAGTCCATGCCTTTAAAAGTAACATTAAACAATGAATAATATGCACCTAAGGATGTATACTGACTAAAGGCAATAACCATGTTTGAAAAAAGTTTTCCCCAAGAAAAAAATAAAAAATATTTTCGGAGTAAAAAATGAGCAAAGTAAAAATAATAGAAGGTATGTTTGATGCTAAGGGTTTAAAATTTACTATTATCGCCACACGTTTTAATGATTTCATCGTTGATCGTTTAGTGGGTGGTGCAATAGATTATTTAGTTCGCCACGGTTGTAGTGAACAAGATATAACAGTAGTGCGCATTCCTGGAGCCTTTGAAATGCCTGTTGTTTGCAAACGTATTGCCGCTAAGGGTGGTTGCGATGGTATTTTGGCTTTAGGTGCAGTAATTAGAGGTGGTACACCGCATTTTGACTTTGTTGCCAACGAGGCAACCAAAGGACTTGCTCAAGTTTCTTTGGAGTATGGAATACCCTTAGGTTTTGGGCTGTTAACCACTGATAATTTGGAGCAAGCCATTGAAAGAGCCGGAACAAAGGCCGGTAATAAAGGCGTTGAAGCTGCTGCTGCCGTTTTAGAAACGGTTAGAGTTTTGGAGCAAATTTAAATGACCAAAAAAAGTTCTCGGCGTTTAGAGCGTTCCTTTGCTTTTCAGGTATTATATGGAATTTCCTTTGCACCTGTTAAAGATCTTGATGATGTACGCACAGCTTTTTGTAATTCACCGGATTTTGCTGAAAAGATAGATATTGCCCAGGTTAATAACTTTAATGATTTACAAGGTTTTGCTTGGGAATTGGTATCTGGAGTATGGGGACATGATAAAGATTTAGATGAGTATATCACACGTTTTTCACGCAATTGGCGTTTAAATCGCATGGGACGTATCGAGTTAACAATTTTGCGCATGGGAATGTTTGAAATGCTTTATCGTAGTGATATTCCACCTAAAGTTGTGCTCAATGAAGCCTTGGAACTGTCAAAGCAATTTGGCGAAGAAAGCGCAAGATCCTTTGTTAAAGGAATTTTGGATGCTACTGCTAAGGCTTTGGAACATGGTGATATAATACGCCTTTAGATAGTAATTAACAAAATTTTATGCTTACAGTAGGTAATAATTTAAATATTTCATCCGATAATACTTACGAAAGCACTGATTAATTTTGAGATTAAAAAAAAGCAAAAAATCAACGTTTTCCTTGAAGTAAGCTGTAATTTCAAATAGGTATAAATAAAATGACTCAAGATAGATATAATCCAGAAAACATAGAAATAAAATGGCAAGCTTATTGGGACAAACAACAAAGCTTTGCCTGTACCCATGATACAAATAAGCCTAAGTATTATTTACTAGAAATGTTACCCTACCCTTCTGGAAATATTCATATGGGTCATGTGCGCAACTATTCAATTGGTGACGTGGTTGCACGCTTTAAACGCATGCAAGGCTTTAATGTTTTACATCCTATGGGCTGGGACGCCTTAGGTTTACCAGCAGAAAATGCAGCAATTAAAAATAATACTCACCCTGCCGCTTGGACTTTTTCCAACATTGACAATATGCGCAAGCAGTTGCGTCGCTTGGGATATTCTTATGACTGGAGCAGGGAAATAGCAACTTGCACTCCGGAGTATTATCGCTGGGAGCAGCTTTTTTTCCTAAAAATGTTTGAAAATGACTTAATTTATAGAAAAAAAGCTCCGCAAAATTGGTGCCCCGATTGCCATACCGTACTTGCAAATGAACAGGTTGAGGACGGACTTTGCTGGCGTTGCGAATCAGTTGTTGAACAAAAAGAATTAACTCAATGGTTTGTGCGTATTACTAAATATGCTGAAGACTTGCTTGCAGATTTAGAAAAATTGCATAAGGGCTGGCCTGAAAGAGTCATTGCCATGCAGCAAAATTGGATTGGAAAATCACATGGTGCTGAAATTTCTTTTCCTTTAAGCGAACGTATCAAGTTAAACGGTCAAGAAATTAAAAATATTGACATTTTTACAACAAGACCGGATACAGTTTTTGGCGTAAGCTTTATGACCATTGCGCCTGAACATCCCTTGGTTGAAGAATTAATTAGCGGAAAAGCACAAGAAGCTGCAGTAAGGGAATTTATTGACCGCATTGGGCGTATGGATAAAGCAGATAGACAATCCGATAACTTAGTAAAAGAAGGCATTGCCACAGGTGCATATTGTCTGCATCCTTTTACTGGTAAGCAAGTACCCATTTGGCTTGGTAATTTTGTTTTAGCTGATTATGGTACTGGGGCAGTTATGGGTGTTCCAGCTCATGACCAACGTGATTTTGAATTTGCCAAAAAATATGATTTACCAATTGTTCCGGTAATTAAACCTGAAACTTTCGAGAGTGAACAAGCCTTTGATGTACAAAACATGACTGAAGCTTGGACAGGTGCCGGACATATGTTCAATTCAGGTCAATTTGATGGATTGTTTTTTGAGGATGGTAAAAAAGCAGTAGCTGAATCCTTAGAAGCACAAAATCTCGGAAAATTCACTGTGCAATATCGCTTAAGAGATTGGAATATCTCACGCCAGCGTTATTGGGGCGCACCAATTCCAATGGTTTTTTGTGATAATTGTGGCGTTGTGCCGGAAAAAGAAGAAAATCTTCCCATTGTTTTACCTTTGGACATTAAAACTTTGCCCGACGGACGTTCACCCTTACCGGAAAGTCCTTCTTTTTATGAATGTTCTTGTCCAAAGTGTGGAAATAAAGCAAAACGTGAAACTGATACTATGGACACTTTTGTTGAATCCTCTTGGTATTTTTCTCGCTATGCAGATCCTCACAATGCAACTATGCCATTTGATAAGGATATTATAAAATATTGGTTGCCTGTAGACCAATATATCGGCGGTGTAGAACATGCAATTTTGCATTTGCTTTATTCACGCTTTTTCACTAAGGCTTTACGTGATTTAGGCTTTTATCCACAAGATTTAGATGAACCTTTTACCAATTTGCTAACCCAAGGTATGGTACTAAAAGATGGCGTTAAAATGTCAAAATCTAAGGGTAATGTCGTTGACCCTACCCAGATGATTAAACAGTATGGCGCAGATACAGTGCGTTTATTTTGCCTTTTTGCCGCACCTCCCGAAAGAGATTTTGATTGGTCTGATTCGGGCATTGAAGGATCTTCTCGTTTTTTAAATCGTGTATGGCGAATTTTTACAGAGTCAAGAGCAACGCTATTGAGTATGACTTCTTGTTCATCCACAGCAGAAGATTGCGAAAATGCCAAAGATTCTGTAGCTGCAAAAGATTTAAGGCGCAAAGAGCATCTTACGGTTAAAAAAGTTCAAAGCGATATGGATAATAAATATCAATTTAATACAGCTATTTCCGCTATTATGGAGCTTATTAATAATATGTATCTTAATAGAGATGCTTTGTGCAATGACCAAGCCGGACAAAAAGTATTTTCATCGGCTATGGCAACTGCGTTTACCTTACTTTGTCCTTTTACTCCGCACCTTTGCGAAGAGTTATGGCAAGAACTAGGGCATAGCAATACTCTTTCGGATATGCCTTGGCCTATTTGGCAAAAAGAAGCCACAGCACAGGATGTATTAACAATAGTCTTACAAATTAATGGTAAATTACGCAGTAAGTTAGAAGTTGACGCACAAATTTCCAAAGAGCAGTTGGAAAAATTAGCCTTAGCTGATGAATCTATTCAAAAACACCTACAGGGATTAAATGTGCGCAAAGTTATTGTTGTTCCACAAAAATTAGTAAACATTGTAGCGAAATAAAAATGTCTAGACCCGAATTTTACTTTTGTATTTGCCCTGATTCAGGGCTAATTAAACAACATGTACAATTCTTGATGGAAAAATTTCCGGCTAAAGCAGAAAATAGCAATTCTTCGGGCATGAGTCTTATGGGTGGACTTGATGCTGAATCAAACCTGAGTTGGCAAAGACATGTTTTTTGGGGAGATGAAGAATTGCCTTCTGCTTTTTGGAATTATTTAATGTTGCAAGGGCTTTTTTCAAACCCAAGTTTATTGCTTATACGCAATGCACAAAACATAAATGCCCAAACTTGGAAAGAAATTTCTTCTGCTTTGACCCAGCATAACAAGTTGACGTGGCCAATTTTTTGCTTTGAAGTGCCTTTTGAAAAGAAAGGACCAAAGATAGCAGCGCATTTATTAAAGCAAAAGCCTTATATCTTTGCACAAAAAAAAGGTTGGTTTTGGCAGCAATCAGGGCTTGATTTAAATGGAATAAAGACATATATTCTTAACAAGGCACCAAAACTAGGT
>CAYJDL010000050.1:8503-10172 GCA_964368885.1 uncultured Desulfovibrionaceae bacterium
CTCTCTTTGCGCCTCGGTGCCTGCTGATGCCACTGCCATTGACAGTGAGCTAGAAAAGCTAAGACTTGCCGCTTATAATGTGAATAAGGCTGAAAATGGGCAAGTACATGTGGAAATGATAGGTTCAGGCTCATACATACCAGAATCAAATATTTTCGTTTTCATGAATCACATCTATGCCGGAAATCTACCGGCTGCATGGGCCGAAATCTACAAGAATCAAAATGATGATGATGCATTATTGTTCCCGTTTTTAAGTTTTCTCTCGCGTGATGCAAAAACTTTGTGGCAAATGCTTGCCGCAGAAAGTGTAAATTTGCCTCCAAAAGCGGTACAGGAAAAAAGAATTAGTGCGCAAAGATTGGGTTTTTCAGGAGTAACAAAACTTTTTGACTACATTGTCCAAGCAGAATTTGCCATAAAAAGTGGCGAAAAAACTGCTAGGCAAACTTTAGAAATCCTTGTTACTCAGCTTGCAACACTCTTTTCCAGAACAAAGCGCACTTTTCCTTATTAAAAATGTCAAGAAATTTTCTGTTTTTCATTAATTACCCCTTGCGCAAAGCGTAAGACTGTTTACTTATGACTATAACCAAGTCGAATAATACCTTTGCTGGACATAGACAACGCTTAAAGACTCGTTTTTTAAACGACCCCCAGCTTATGGCAGATTATGAATTGTTAGAACTGTTTTTGGGGTATGCTTTGCTCCGTAAAGATACAAAACCCCTTGCCAAGGAATTATTGGCAAGATTTGGCTCATTAAGCCAAGTATTACAAGCTCGCAAAGAAGAATTGGAACAGGTTGAAGGTTTTGGTATGGGAGTATGGACATTATGGTTAATTTTCCGTGAATGTCTTGCCCGTACAGCTACAGCACCCTTGTTGGAAAAAGAAGTTTTAGCTTCTCCTCAAACTATAGCAAGGGTTGCGCAAAAAAGATTGTTTGGAATTAGCCATGAAGAATGTTGGATTGCTTTAGTTGACACAGGCCTTCGCTGTTTAGGCTGGGAAAAGCTTATGCAAGGGAGCATAGATTCAATTCCTATCAGCCCAAGAGATGTTATCGCCAAAGTATTACAGCGTAATGCCTATGGCTTTATCTTGGTTCACAATCACCCAAGTGGTTGCGCCAAAGCCTCACGACCGGATCTAATTTTAACAGAGCAATTGCGCCAATTAAGTCCACATATGGACATAACATTTATAGAGCATATAATTATTACTGAAAAAGAATGTCGTAGTATTTTATCGGGTCTTGTTTTCTAGGTTAATTTACCTCTACGATATTCGAGGAGTGTTTATTATGTCTGACAAAAATAATGAAAAAGACGAAGCACAAAAAAATCACGATGAGAGCACTTTGATCGCTCAACATGGAGACGATCAAATAGCCGACCTTGATGTAAGCTCAAATGAGCAAAGTCAAGATGATGAACATAAAAGGGATCATGAAAGCAATGGCGAATTTGCTGAAAGTTCACCCTTCCCAAGCACTATGCCCGTATTGGCAGTAAGAGATGTGGTTGTATTTAACTACATGATTTTACCGCTTTTTATCGGAAGGGATAAATCTGTACTTGCCATGGAAGCTACTTTGGACAGAGATCGCTATCTTTTTGTCTGTACTCAAAAGGAAGAAGATACTGATGATCCAAATCCGGATGAT
>CAYJDL010000050.1:10182-13100 GCA_964368885.1 uncultured Desulfovibrionaceae bacterium
TATCGTCAATGTTATGCGCATGTTAAAAATGCCTGATGGACGTATTAAGGTTTTGGTTCAAGGTGTTAGCCGTGCGAAAGTAAAATCTTTTTCGCAAGTTGAGCCATTTTTAGAAGCCAGCATCGAACCGCTTGAAGAAGAAGTTTCAGCACTTACTCCTGAAGTTGAAGCCATGCTTCGCTCTGCTCGTGAGCAAAGTGAGAAAATTCTTTCATTGCGAGGTATTTCCAGTACTGATGTGGTCAATATGCTGCAAAGTGTGGGTGATGCCGGACATTTAGCCGACCTTATAGCTGCCAATTTGCGCATGAAGCTTGAACATGCTCAAGCCATATTAGAAGAGCTAGACCCCATTACTCGCTTGCAGCTTGTAAATGAGCAATTAAACAACGAAGTTGAAGTAGCAACCATGCAGGCTCGCATTCAGTCATCTGCTCGTGAGGGTATGGATAAAGCGCAAAAAGATTACTATTTACGTGAACAGATAAAGGCCATACGCCAAGAGCTTGGCGATAGCGGCGGCGACCAAGAAGAAGACCTTGATGATTTAAATAAAGCCATTGCCAAGGCTGGCATGCCAAAAGATGTACGCAAAGAAGCCGATAAGCAATTTAGGCGTCTATCTTCTATGCATTCTGATTCTTCCGAAGCTAACGTTGTTCGAACCTATTTGGACTGGTTAGTTGAATTACCATGGAAAAAAACCAGCCGTGACAGTTTAGATATAAAACATGCGTCTAAAGTCTTAAATGAAGATCATTATGCTTTAACAAAGATTAAAGACCGCATTTTAGAATATTTAAGCGTGCGCAAACTTAACCCTGATTCAAAAGGCCCTATTCTTTGCTTTGTAGGCCCTCCCGGAACAGGTAAAACTTCGCTAGGTCGTTCCATCGCTAGAGCACTTGGCAGAAAGTTTCAACGCCTATCCCTTGGAGGAATGCGAGATGAAGCAGAAATCCGTGGTCATAGACGCACCTATATTGGGGCAATGCCAGGTCGCATAATTCAAGCTTTAAAACAAGCCGGCACAAAAAACCCTGTCATTGTGCTTGATGAATTAGATAAATTAGGAACCGACTTTAGAGGTGATCCTTCCTCTGCGCTTTTAGAAGTGCTAGACCCTGAGCAAAACTTCAGCTTTAGCGATCATTATCTTAATGTACCCTTTGATTTATCAAAGATTATGTTTTTATGCACAGCTAATACGCTTGATACAATACCTGCGGCTCTTAAAGATCGCATGGAGATTATTACCTTGCCCGGTTACACTGTGCATGAAAAATTGTCCATTGCAAACATTCACTTATTACCAAAAATGATTAAAGATCACGGTCTTAACACCAAGGATGTTAGCGTTGCCGATGCTGCCATCGAAAGAGTTATTAAGGAATATACCAGAGAGGCAGGATTGCGTAACCTTGAACGTGAATTAGGCGCAATTTGTCGTAAACTAGCTCGCAAACGTGCCGAAGGTAAAGAAGGTGGATTTAAAGTAACTGAAGCGCAAGTGCCAAAACTATTAGGTATACCTAGATTCGTAGAAGATGATAATGAAAAATACCTAAACCCCGGCTCTGCCTTCGGTTTAGCATGGACACCTTTTGGTGGTGAAGTTTTACACGTTGAAGTAAGCCTCATGAAGGGTAAAGGAAACCTCTTACTAACAGGGCAACTCGGCGAAGTTATGAAAGAAAGTGCTCAAGCAGCCCTCTCATATATTCGTAATAAAGCAGATACGTTAGAAATAGACCCAGATTTTTCTCGTAGGCAAGATATACATGTACACGTTCCAGCAGGTGCCACTCCAAAAGATGGACCGTCTGCCGGAATAACACTTTGCACTGCGCTTATCTCAGCCTTGAGCAATAAGCCTGTTGATGCAACTATCTGTATGACTGGAGAAATTACCCTGCGAGGTCGTGTGTTGGCTGTTGGCGGTATTAAGGAAAAAATTCTCGGTGCAGTTGCTCGAGACCTTAAGCATGTCATCATACCAAAGCAAAATATGAAAGATCTTGAAGATATACCAAAAGATTTACTAAGCAAAATAACTGTTCATCCGGTTGCGCATATCGATGATGTGCTACCAATAGCTTTCGCTCAATAGGTTATTTTCTTAAGTAAACGCTAATTAATTCTTTTCTTTTTTTGGGGGGGAACTTTTTGTTAATAAAAAAGTTCCCCCCTCAATATGACTGCACTTTCAACTTGAATGTAAGTGTAGTAATTATAGAGTAAAGTATGAAACGTCTTGTTTTTGCTATCAGTGGTGCAAGTGGCATGGCTCTTGCTCAGCGCATATTAGATATTCTGCATAATGAAGTTAATGTGCAAGTACATCTTATTGTTTCTAAAGGTGCAAAGTTGGTAATGCAAACAGAAACTCAAGACTGCTTGGCTAATTTTACTTCTCTTGTACATACTAATTATGATGCCAATGACTTAGCGGCTGGTCCAGCTTCAGGTTCATGGCAACATGATGGTATGATTATTTGCCCATGCTCTATGAATTCTTTAGCCAGCATTGCCCATGGTATAGGTTCTAATTTAATTCATAGGGCAGCGGATGTTACCTTAAAAGAAAGGCGTAAATTACTTATTGTTCCAAGGGAAAGTCCTCTAAGCTCCATTCATTTGCAAAACATGTACACCTTAAGCCAACATGGCGCAATTATTATGCCTTTTTGTCCGGCCTTTTATATGGAAAATCATAGCCTTGACCATATGATAGCGCATTTTTGCGGTCGCTTACTTGACCAATTTGGTGTTGAACATAGTCTTTGTCAACGCTGGAAAGATAATAAATAAAACACTTTTGGAAACTCTGATTAAATCACTTTTCTGTAAAGAAAATGATATTTTATTTAAATTTTGAATTTTTAAAAAAGATGTATTCTTTTTTACTACTTTATTGC
>CAYJDL010000051.1:0-12994 GCA_964368885.1 uncultured Desulfovibrionaceae bacterium
TGCATGGCTTTTCCATATTCGAGTTATTCAAGGCAGAGGCGGGCGTAAACCGGCTATCTTAATTTTAATTCTTTTCGCTCTAAACGTTTTTTCTATCTTAGTGGTAAACACTTTTATGGATACGCATCACTCATTTATACGACAATAATACTATGAAACGCAATATCTATCTAATTGGTTTAAATCATAAAACTGCCCCTGTGGATATTAGGGAACGTTACGCACTAAGCTCTCATTGCTCAAGTGATGATTGGGCTATTCCATGTGAAGGTGCCATAAGAGAATCATTAATTCTATCCACTTGCAATAGGGTTGAAATACTTGTTTGCGAAAATACTTGTGCATGCACAAGTAATGACGGACTTTGCGAACCTGTAATTATTAACCAAGTCATACAAAAATGGGCTAACGCTTGCTCTCAAAATAGTCTTGAATTACGACCTTTTATTTATATTCATAAAAATGAACAAGCCATACGCCACCTTTTTACTGTTGGCGCAAGCCTTGATTCCATGGTTGTTGGAGAACCTCAAATATTAGGGCAGCTTAAAGATGCTTATCGAAATGCTGTAAGCAGTCACAGTTCAGGAACAATTATTAATAGATTGCTACATAAATCTTTTAGTGTTGCCAAAAGAGTACGCACAGAAACAGGCATTGCTTCTAGCGCAGTTTCCATATCCTACGCTGCCGTAGAACTTGCAAAGCGCATTTTTGGGAGTATGAATGAGCATAAAGCTCTACTTATTGGTGCAGGCGAAATGGCTGAGCTTGCCGCAACTCACTTACTCCAATCTGGAATTGATAAAATTTATGTAGCAAATCGTACCTTTGAACGTGGGCAAGAACTTGCAAAGCAATTTGACGGCATTGCCATACCTTTTGAGGAATTGGTGGATTGTCTTGTAAATGTTGACATTATTATTACCTCCACCGGAGCTACAGAGTCTATTTTAAAAGCTAAGGACGTGCAAAAAGTATTGCAAAAACGTAAATATAAACCTATGTTTTTTATTGATATTGCCGTACCTCGAGATATAGATCCAGATGTCAACGGACTTGAAAACGTCTATCTTTATGACATTGACGATTTAAAGGAAGTGGTAGAAGAAAATCTTGCTCAAAGACGAGATGAAGCCCTTAAAGCTTTGAACATTGTCGAAGAGGAGGTTTTACTTTTTACACATTGGCTTAAAAGTCTTGCTGTTCAACCTACCATAAAGGCTATAATCAAGCGTAGCGAGCATTTAGCCCATGAAGAATTACAAAAAACTTTGAAGAAGCTAGGCAATGATGACCCAATGCTACAACCAGCATTAGAAAATATGCTTTCTTCCTTAATCCGTAAACTAAATCATGCGCCATTAGCTTTTTTGAAAAAAAATAGCATGAGTGCTGAGGGCGCAACTGCTCATATTCATGTTGTAAGAAAAGTTTTTGGGCTTGATGATGATAATTACGACGCCCTTAGTGAACGCAAAATTAAACCGCTAAATTAATTTTTTTGTATTTCCATCAAAACGGAGTTTCCTTTTTTGAAGGACAATTGTACGATGAAGTTGCAACTAAATCACATTAACCAGCTGATATACCGTTACAAAATTTTCTTTTTTTGATAAAAATTTGCAAATACCAATCACGTTTTACACTTCACATTACATATTGTGGTAGACAAATTTGCGAATAAACACTAGCCATATAACAAATAATTGGCTTGTGGGGATTTTGTCGAAAGCTCGCTACAATAATAGCTTTATCCTAAAGTTTTTTAAATTTTATCCGTTCTACAGATAAGAAGATTTTTTTTACTTCAATAGAGCTGCTCATTATGTTTTTAATGAGAAAAACTTAATATTCACATAGTTAGGTTAGTAACAAATTTGACCATTGACACTTTATAATAAAAATGGAGAAGTTATGAAATTGCAAATTACAGGAAAACTGATACTGCCCACAATATTATTAGTCATTATGGGGATGAGTGTGCTTATTTTTATTAGTTACCAAATGAGCAATACATCACTTTTTAAAGCAAACAGCAGATTAAGTAATTTAGCAAAAAATGCAGCAGCAACAGAAATTGAACAATTACATGATTTTAATGTACTTAATGTTAAATCGTATTCACAAACTGCTTTTTTTAAACCTTACTTAGATGGTGGCGAAGAAGGCAGACTTAACAATCAGGTTAATTCTAAAGGGCGTGTAGTCAATGCTGCAAAAACATACAGCTATGCACGTGTCGGTTTGGCCGCAACAGACGGAAATATCTTAGTAGACTCAGACAACAGTTTTGAGAAAAAAAATATTGCAAATGAATCCTTTTTTAGAAATGCTTTAGCAGGTAATATTTCTACTGGCGACCCTTATTTATTTAATGGCAAAATGGTTTATACTATTGCTTCTCCTGTCTATAAAGCAGACAATTTTCAAGTTATAGGCGTTGTTTTTATTGTATCTTACTTGGGAGAAGAAGAAATTATTAAAGGGCTTGACTTAGGTCAAAACGATGAATTTTTTATTGCCGGAAGTACAGGGCTTGTTTTTGCGCATAGTGACTCAAGTAACGTCTTGAGAATGAACTTAAATAATAGTGCAATTGGAAATCAAATGATGGGGAAAAAGTCAGGTTCCTTTCTTTTTAATAATAATGGAGTAGAAGAATACGTTTCTTTTTCTGTTCTTCCTGCACTTAACTGGTATGTTGCCATCGTTAATAATGTGTATACCATTGAATCTGATAGCAGAGAAATAGGTATAAATAGTATTTGGGTTACCATTATAGTTGCAAGTTTTATTTCACTTATTATTGTTATTATTGTAAGAAAAATTGCTTTTGCCACAAAAAACATGGCCGACTTTGCTGTATATATTGCTGAAGGTAATTTTGAACTAACGGAACAAGACAAGAGAGACTATGAAATGTTTTTACGCCGAGGTGATGAATTTTCAGTATTGGCAAAAAACCTCGCTGTTATGGCGGATAACCTAGGAAAAATGTTTAAGGAAGCCGAAGAAAAGACTCAACAAGCCGAAGAAGCAACACAAAAAGCCGAAGAAGCAACTAAAGCTGCTGAACAAGCCGCAACAAAGGCTGCACAGGCAAGGCGTGAAGGTTTGCTTGATGCCGCTAATCAACTTGAAAGTGTTGTTAGTACTGTAGCTTCTGTTTCCGAAGAATTAGCGACACAGATAGAACAATCTTCAAAAGGTGCAGAAAACTCATCTGTTCGTATGGCAAAAACCGCCATCGCTATGGACGAAATGAATGGCACGGTCTTGGAAGTAGCCAAAAATTCAAGTATGTCTGCTGAACTTGCCGATAGCACAAAACAAAAAGCTAATGAGGGTTCTGAAATTACTAGAAAATGCGAAGATTCCATGAATCAGGTTAAAACCCAATCCTTAAAGCTACGTGAAAATATGAATGAACTTGCCAAACACGCCAACTCTATTGGAGCTGTTATGAGCGTTATTTCCGATATTGCCGACCAAACAAACTTACTTGCTTTAAATGCTGCTATTGAAGCGGCCAGAGCAGGAGAAGCTGGACGAGGCTTTGCAGTCGTTGCAGATGAAGTACGTAAATTAGCGGAAAAAACTATGACTTCAACTTCAGAAGTTGGTAACGCAATCAAGGCTATTCAAGACAGTACAGAAGTTAATGTGCAGCAAGTTGATATAGCAGTTAAACGTATTGAAGAGGCAACGGAACTTGCCAGTGCCAGTGGAGAGGCATTAAACGGTATTGTTGTGATGGCTGAGGAATCTGCTGATGGTATACGAGCTATTGCTACAGCAAGTGAAGAGCAATCCGCAACCTCTGATGAAATAGCCCAATCTATTACTGAAGTGAATGCTATCGCAAATGAGACGACAACAGCTATGCTTGAAGCGTCAAAAGCGGTGTCCGAACTTACTAGACAAAGCCAAGAGTTATCAAAAATTATTGAAGATTTGAAGCAAAATTAACGAAATATTGTGGAAGTAACTATGAGTAACGAGGAGAAAGCCTACTAAGAGCCAGATGCAAAATTGCTGAAGAGGAGTTTGGTGTAGACATTTTAAAAGTTCAATAAATCAAACGTATAGTGTCTATAACATAAGTTCTAAATGCCCAAATTTTGTAGAGGGTGTTATTAGTTTGCGAGGTAAGGTTATTCCCGTTATTGACATGCGTAAGCATTTGAGTATGCAAGTTGCTTTTATGAGCAAAAAGTTTTTCCCAAGAAAAAAGTAGTAAAAAGAAAAAAATGAAAGTAAAAAATCAAGAAACAGTTTCCATTGCAGTTTTAGGTGGTGGTTCATGGGGTACAGCTTTAGCTCATGTCTTGGCTGATGCAGGGCACCAAGTATGCCTTTTTGTACGTAATGAGAAAGTAGCGCAAAGTATTAATAATGAACACAAAAACCCACAATACCTTAGTCAATATTCTCTTAATCCGAACATTAAAGCCAGTTGCGACTTTAATTTGTTAAAAGAGAAAAAATTGTTTGTTTTAGCTATTCCTGCTCAAAGTTTGCGTCAATTTTTGCTTGAAATAAGTAACTTTTTACCAAATAACTGTATATTAATCAATACAGCCAAAGGACTTGAAAAAGATAGCGGTAAAGCCATGAGCCAAGTTGTTAGCGAAACCTTAACTGAAAAAGAAGCCCAATATGCAATTTTATCGGGACCTTCCTTTGCTGATGAGGTAATGCAAGGTCTGCCAACAGCTGTTGTACTTGGGTGCACATCAAAGACGCTTGGAAAGTATTTGCGCTCAATCTTTGCAACACCTTACTTTCGTTGCTATTCCGGTAGTGATATACTTGGTATCGAACTAGGCGGAGCACTCAAAAACATTATGGCAATTGCTGTAGGGCTTTGTGATGGTTTAGGATTTGGTCATAATAGCCGTGCTGCTCTTATTACTCGAAGTCTTGCAGAAATTAGCAGGCTTGGACTTGCTCTTGGCGCAGAACCTAGCACCTTTATGGGACTTTCAGGACTTGGAGATTTAACTTTAACAGCTAATGGAAATTTATCCAGAAATAGGCAAGTTGGTCTACGCTTAGGGCAAGGCGAAAAACTCGCACATATTGTCTCGTCGCTTGGTATGATAGCCGAAGGAGTAAAAACTACTGAGGCTGTCTATAAAATTATAAAAAAAAATGACATTAATGCGCCAATCACTACAGCTATTTACAAAATACTGTATACCGATATTTCGCCAAAAGACTGCGCTTTGGAGCTTATGCAACGCAACCTTAAAGATGAGTAAGCATGATTTTTTTATAAATTTTTCTTGACGTGTATTAACTTTACACATATAATTCACTTATCATATTAAATTATAATTTTGTACGCTTCGCTGTTGGTTGATAGTGGGCGTACTTTTTTTCATGAAGGAAGAAGTAAATATGAGTATCCCTATTTCTAAACAAGGTTTTGCACAATTAGAAAATGAATTAGAACGTTTAAAATCGGAACGGCCTCAAATTATTCAAGCTATCAAAGAGGCTCGTGAAGAGGGGGATTTAAAAGAAAATGCCGGTTACGATGCTGCTCGTGAGCGTCAAGGTATGACTGAAGCCCGTATTACCTATATTGAATCACGCATGAGTCAATTTCAAATAATTGATTTAGATACTCTTCAGAGCGACAAAATTATTTTTGGTGCCACTGTAGAAGTGGAAGATGTAGATACTGAAGAGCAAAAAACGTTTACATTGCTTGGTCCTGATGAAGCTGATTTTTCCTCCGGATCTATTTCTGTTTTATCACCGGTTGGAATGGCCTTACTTGGAAAAGAAGAAGGCGACGAAGTTACAGTTGAAATTCCAAGAGGTATCGTCACTTATGAAATTATTTCAATTAAATTTCATGGCAGCAAGAGAACCACTAAAAGCTAAATATAGTTTTTTCAATTAATTCAATGTGGTTACCTAACTCTTGTACTTTTCCTTGGACTTTTCATATCAGCACTCTTGGTTGCAAAATTAATCAATATGAAAGCCAAGCCATCGCTCAGGCGTGGAAAAATTTAGGCGGACAAGAGGTTTGCCATAAAGAATTACCCGATGTTTTTTTAGTAAATTCTTGTGCCATAACAGCTAAGGGAGTGCGTGATACAAGGCAAGCTCTGCATCGTTTAACTAAAATACAAAGTGACAATGATTCAAAATCTTGCTTGCGTATTTTAACAGGTTGTGCGGCGCAGTTAATGCAATTAGAGCAAGATAGTGCGCAAACTCCTGACAATATCTCACAACTAACTGCAAAAAATAAATATTTTGATCTACTTATTCCCCCAAAGGCAAAGACTTTGCTTCTTCAAGGACCGCAAAAGTTAATGCTAAATGGGGGAATTTGTCAATACCCTACTAGTATTAATCCCTTCGGGCAAGATCAATATCAAGGTTTTTCCATTTCATCTTTTCATAGAGCAAGGCCAATACTTAAAATTCAAGACGGCTGCTCGCATCGTTGTACTTATTGCATTGTGCCAATTGTGCGGGGTAAAAGCATCAGTCGACCGGCAGAGCAAATTGTGCATGAAGCTAAGCAGTTATTGCAAAATGGGCATAGAGAAATTATACTTTCTGGCATAAATTTACATCAATATGGACGTGATTTTAATGACAAGAGTAAGATAAAGGATTTCTGGGACTTAGTTGTACTTTTGCAAAACTCTCTTAAAGAAAAATGGCAAGGACAAGCACGCTTTCGCATCTCTTCATTAGAGCCAAGTCAACTTAACAATAAAGGCCTTGAGGTTTTGCAAGCCTCGACCATGCTCTGCCCTCATATTCATTTATCATTACAGCATGGTTCAGAAAAGATATTAAAAAAAATGGGTAGAGCCCATTATAAATTGCATATTTTACAGGAAAAAATTCAAAAATTACGAGAAATTTGGCAAAACCTTGGCTTGGGAGCCGATATTCTTATGGGCTTTGCCGGAGAAAATGATGAAGACGTGCAACTAACCATGCAATATATTAAAGATATAGCTTTAAGCTATGCCCATGTCTTTCCATACTCCAAGCGACCAGGAACTGCGGCATTAAACTTTTCAGATCATGTTCCTCACGCTTTAA
Organism: uncultured Desulfovibrionaceae bacterium; assembly: GCA_964368885.1. Taxonomy (GTDB): domain Bacteria; phylum Desulfobacterota; class Desulfovibrionia; order Desulfovibrionales; family Desulfovibrionaceae; genus CAYJAD01. The sequence continues at coordinate 7,087 of CAYJDL010000051.1, forward strand.
AAATTGAAAGAGCAGCTCAAGTCCGCTCATTGATTGAAGAGCAAAAAAATACTTTTTTACAAAAACTTTTACAAGAAAAATATCTACATCTTGTCTTAGATATTAATCATACAAGTCAATCTAATAATAAAAGCTATAAGGGTGTTGATGCTCATTATGCCCCATGTCAATTACAAACATCAGCAAAAATTAATCAATTACAAGGTATTATCAAAGTTAAACCTCTTGAACTTAAAGATAATGCCTTGCAATGCTCTTTAATAAATATTTAAGGAAGTGTTGATTTATTCTTTTATCTTTAAACACTTAAAGCGTTTTGAAGGGATGGGGGGAGTTTGAGGGGGAAGGGACACTTTTGCCCAAAATTCTCAGAATGACGCAAAAGTTTCCCTTCCCCCCTCAAAGAAAATCATAAACTAATCAAAATAATTTTGTTCAAATTCATCCATAGGCATAGGCCTTGCAAAGAAAAAGCCTTGAGCCAAATCAAGCATATTTGCATCTAAAGGTGTAAAGTGTTCAGTTAATTCAATACCTTCAGCGACAATTTTCATGCCAAGATCTAAGGCTATGCTACTAATACCATTTACAACTATAGAACCACGCTTATCATTTTGAGCATTTACAAAAAAACTTTGGTCAAGCTTTAGCACGTCTACCTTAAAGTCTTTTAGCATTCCAAGAGAAGAATATCCTGCGCCAAAATCATCAATGGCTACGGTAAATCCGGCTGCATGTAATTCAGCAAGGAATCTGGTAAGGTCAGCTGCGTTTTCTGTAATTGCGGTTTCGGTTAGCTCAATTTCAATATAACTGCGAATATTACCATATACATCACACGCTTTTTTAAGTTCTTCTACAAAATTTGGATTTTGCAAATGTACTCTGGAAAAATTAACTGAAATAGGCAATATTTTATGCCCCTTTTCAATCCAAGATTTAATACGCGCACAAACGGCTCTAAGCACATAAAAATCAATTTCAACTACAAAACCGTTTTGCTCAAAAACAGGAATAAATTCATCAGGTAAAAGCATTGTACCATCATCAGTTACCCAACGCACCAAGGCTTCTCCACCTGTTACCTTTTTTTGCTTAAGGTTATATTTTGGCTGAAGATAAACAATAAATTCTTTGTTTTCAAGGGCACTTTTGCTCATATTTTTTAATTCCGTATGGCGGCGCACTTCTTGCCTGAAAGTATCATCATAATCCCAAGTATTCTTATGACCGATATTTTTGGTCATGCTATGAGCTAAGGTTACTTTGTTTATCATATTTAAAACATCACGTTCGCCTTTTTGTACAAAATATCGACCATATCTAAAGCAAAATTCATAGGTGGTTAATCCGGTCAACAGTGAACGAAATTGCTCTTCAAAAATTTTTCTTGTACTATTATCATCCAAAAGACCTTGAGCAGAAAACATTACAAATTCATCATTACCTATTCTGGCGCATAAAAAATTTTCACCATTAAATATTTGTAATGCTTTGGAAATAGTGATGAGGACTAAATTACCTGTTTCATAGTCAAACATCTCATTTATGGCTTTAAAATTTTCAAGATCAATCTTTTGCATAACATATTTCATGTTTGGATTTTTCTTAATAATTATTTCTACATCTTGCTTGAATTTAACAATATTAGGTAATGATGTTAAGTCATCATAAAAGGCAATTGCAGTCATTTCTTGAAGGGTTTTGCGCTTTAAGAATATAATATATACACTTAACAAAAAGAAAATGCAAAGCATTGTACCGGTAACATATTGTATTTCATTAGAAATATCACGAACAGGATTTGACAATCATGGGATACTAAGAATAATGTCCATGTGTTTAAGTCAAGAGGCCGAAATTTAATAATTCTTTCTTCGCCATTTAACGTAAAACTAGCACCGCCCCAACGTCTTGTTTTAGCATAATCTAAAAATTGCTCATAGGTCATACCATTAGAAAATTTTGCTTTACGCAAAAAATTTAATGAGTGATATATATCACTGGCATAAGCAGCAGTAAAACCATTGCTATCAACAATAAAGGCAGATTCTAATGAATCAGTATATGATGACAGAAGTTCTGTCATATATTTAGTGCTATATTCAGCAATAACTACACCTTTAATTTCGCCTCCACGCCTAATAGGCACACCAATAGAAAATACATAGTGTCCTGTAATGTTTGACACATGAACGTCAGTTGCAGTTATATCACCTTTAACTGCTTGTTGAAAAACAGGGTTTTGACTAATGTCTATTGTTTCACCTGAAGAGCGTAAAGCTTTTCCTTGAACATTAGCCATTACAATAATATCAAAACTTAAAGAACTTTCTAAACTTTGTAAAAACTTCAACTGAGCTTCTTGATCATAGTTTAATGTCACAAGTGTTTTTGTAATACTAACAAGGCTTGTTATTGTATTTTCAATAACTGTATTTAATACGGCCTGCTCTTGGCTTGCAACTCCACTTATGTGCTCATCATCAGTTATATTTAAACTGTTATTAATATTATGACTAAAAGTAATGAAACCTAAAATAACTATAATACCTAAAATACCAAACACTAAAACAAAGAAAGGAATTTTACATAAAAACTTATGAATATCATGCTTAACATTTCTTTGCTGTATAAATTCCAATAAACTATTAATTTTATTCACTAGCATTGTCATAATCTCCCATATAGGATTGCTCGAATTCAGATATTGGCATAGGTTTTGCGTAAAAATATCCTTGTACTATTTCACAAGCAATACTTTTCAAAAATTCAATTTGCTCAGCAGTTTCAATGCCTTCTGCTACAATTTTCATATCAAGAGATTTAGCAATATTAATTATGCCACGAACAACTGTTTCACCCCTAGTATCTTCATGATTTTCATCAAAAAAACTTTTATCAAGTTTAAGACAATCAACCGTAAAATTCTTTAGCATTCCAAGAGATGAATAACCGGCCCCAAAGTCATCAATGGCTATTGAAAATCCCGCTTCATGTAATTCGTCAAGTATTCTGGCAAGATCATCAACATTTTCAGTTGCAGCAGATTCGGTAAGTTCAACTTCAATATATTGTCTTATATCGCCGTATGAATCGCAAACAGCTTTAAGTTCATTGACGAAATAAGGGTTTTGCAAATGCATGCGTGAAAAATTAACAGAAATAGGTACAACTTTATAGCCTGCTTGCAACCAAAGCTTGATCTGTCTACATGCTCTTTTAAGAATATGCATGTCAATGTTAACTATGAAACCATTTTTCTCAAAAAGAGGAATAAATTCATTAGGATAAATCATCTTACCATCACTTTCAATCCAACGAACCAAGGCTTCCGCACCATAGATTTTTTCAGTAAAAATATTAATTTTGGGCTGCAAATACAATTTAAATTCATTATTTTCAATAGCATGCTTGCGCTTATTAGTAATTTCAGCCATGCGTAAAATTCGTTTTTTAAAGCTATCATCATATTCATAGGTTTTTTTATCATTAATAACCTTAGCCATATGATGAGCCATACTGGTTTTATTAATGATTTCCATTATGTCATTATCATCTTCTTCTAAAAAATAACGACCATACCTAAAATTAAATTCGTGATCTTTTAATTCTGGTAGTAAGGATTTAAAATGCTTCTCATAAGCGTCTCGAGCTTCATCACTTTGCTCAAGGTAACCATCTGCGGCAAACATTAAAAATTCATCAGCTCCAACACGAGCACAGCAAAAAGTTTCCACCTTAATGCTTTTAATGGTTTCAGCTAACTTTTGAATGACCTTGTCGCCAATATCATGCCCAAACATTTCATTAACTGCTTTAAAATTTTGAATATCCATTTTTTGCATAGCAAATTTCTTATCTGGATATTCTTTTAGCAAAGCTTTAACTGTTTCTTTGAAGTTTACAAGATTTGGCAAACCGGTTAGCTCATCATAAAAAGCTACTTTTTCAATATCTTGCATTCCTTTACGTTTTAAATAAAGGGTAGCGGTCAAAAATATAAAAAATGATAGCATAATTATTACAAGTAAATACTTTATACCTTCAGAAATACTACGAATTAATGTATTGCTTACATCTTCGGATACTACAATTACACTCCAGTCTCTTAAATTAATTGGACGATATTCTAGTATGTGTGTTTCTCCATTTGAATAAGAAATAACTCCGCCGCCTTCCTTTTTTCTCTCAGCCATATCAGCCATAAATTCATCAAATGTAACGCCATCGGCGTATTTAGCTTGATTTAAAGGAAGCATAAATTCGTCTTTATAATTTGTACTGACAATAATATTGCTTTTATTATCCATAATTACAGAAAAACCCTTTTCATCAGCTTCATCAACTAAAGTTGTAAGGGTCTTATTTATATAATATAAACTATATTCAACAATAATTACGCCGGTAATTTCTCCTGTTTTCTCAACTACCATGGGAGTAGCAACTGCAATAACATTTTTGCCTGAAAATTTTGATTTAAATGGAGACGTTGCATATGTTTTTCCTTTTAAAGCCTCTAGGTAGGCTTCATGTTCAGAAACATCAACGACAATTTGGCTTGAAAGTCGCCCACGTCCAAGAGTATTTGCTGCAATAACTGTATTAATTCCAAGACTTTTCTCAAGATTTTGTAAATATTCAGCAGTAGCTGGCTGATTTTTAATCATGAGTTGAACTGACCTTGCCATGCTTTGTAAATTAAGTCTATGGTCTTTAATAGAACCATTAATTGCAGCTTGCTGTTGATTGGCGTTTAACTTAATATTGCTAACTTCTGTTGCTACAAGCTCTGAATTTATTTGATAATAAAAGACAAGCATAAAAATTACAACAATAGCAAAGCCAATTCCTGACCATAAAAAAGTGCGTGGAATTTTTTTGATAAAATGCATTAAATCTTCAATTTTCATTTGTCATCCTATGTTTATTTTGGCTATATTAAATAAATAAACTTAATTGCTAATGTATAATTTAAGGCACGCATAGCCTAGAATAAAGAAATTGTCAAGAATTAAATGGAAGTATTTTTAAGAAAGATTTGGGAAAGACTTTTACCTAACTGCAGACTTTGCAAAAGTCTTTCCCAAGAAAAAAATTAATGATTACTTAAGATATTTCTATTTTCATCGGCAAGGTGTACAAGAAGGAATTTTTCATTAGCATATTTAAAAAAACCATATTTTGCATTTTCAAAACTATTTGATTTACTTTCATTAATAAAATAACTGTCACTTATGGGCAAAATAGGATTTTCTTGATAAAATTTTATAGGCATCACTATTTCATTCTTATTTTCTTTGAAATCATCACTTTGTAAAGAAAGAAACTTGCCTATGCCCTTTTCATCCACTTCTATAAGAACTTTTGCCTTTGAAGGAATAACTTTTCCTTCTATATTTAATTTCACCCTTTCTCTAACAATGTCATCATACAGTTTATACTTTAACTCTATAAAATGTCCTTGTAAAAAAGAGAGTTTATCATCAGAGTTTATCTCAAGGTAAAGAGTAACACCATTTTTTATATGTTGTTCATTGTTAAAGATGTTATAATTAAAAAATAACACTATTAAAATCATATAGATAAAAAGTATTTTATTTTTCATAATTTAACACCTTTTTGTTTAAAGTACAGAGAACTAATAAAATACATCCACTTATAAGTAATGTATAAGATTTATATAGCAAAGTTAAATTTAAATTATAATAATAAAGAGAAAATAGAGGTATAAAAAGTAACATAGCTGAACGTAATAAGACAATTTTCTCTAAATACATACTAAGTAATAATAAACCTAAACAGAAAAGTATAGTATGAGCTTGAGTGTAGGCAAAAAAGATTATAGCTACAAGCGCAATTATAAAAGTAAAAATTGCTGTTTTTGAAATATTAGAAACCTCACTAC
>CAYJDL010000052.1:0-267 GCA_964368885.1 uncultured Desulfovibrionaceae bacterium
TCTTTTCCTCCAAAAAATTTACCTATACTCGTGTAAGATAAACCTAAAATATCACGACACAAATACATTGTTATTTGACGTGCGTTAATTATATCTTTTTGACGTAAATTGCCTAAAATTAAGTGTTCCTTAATATTGTAATATTGTGCTACACAGGACAAAATACTTTGAGCAGATATTTTTATATTATCTTCAACACTAGATCTGATAAAATTTTCCATCAAATCCTGATGTAACTTGTGGGAAGAATTTTGTAAATAATTATAC
>CAYJDL010000052.1:277-9794 GCA_964368885.1 uncultured Desulfovibrionaceae bacterium
ATTATACATTTGCAATAAAATTTTTTTTAAAGTTATAATATTTGTACAGCGCATTGCTAAAAATAAAATATCATTGTGAGTAAGGTTAAATTTTAAATTATTACAAAACATTAAAATAAAGCGCATACGAATTTCTAAATCAGGTTTTTTTAATTCCAAAACTAAGCCTAAATTAAATTTTGAACGTAATTTATTAGTTATTATATTATGATTGTTAGGATTTTTGTAGTCAGCAATAATTAAGAGTTTTTTTTCATAAATACACTTTTCTATTAATAAAATAATTTTTTGTTCAAATAACAATAAATTGTGGTAGTTACTAAAGTTATCTACAATGAAAACTTTATTTTGTTCAAAAAAATTGCTCAAACCACCGTTAAGAATTTCATTGCAAAAATCCTCTCCGTTACCATAGAAAATATTGTTCTTTTGTAAAATTTTTTGGCTTACATTCAAATATATACTTTTTAAAATTTTTGTCTTACCTGATCCGCTTGGTCCATAAAAAAATACTGGATTAAATTTACTAGATAAAGGGTTTTCAGCTATTTCTTTAGCAATATTAACAGGAAATTCATTTTTTTTATTAAAAAAAAATTTTTCAAAAAAATCTTTTTCTTTTTTTAAATTTTCCAAAAAATATGGCTTTGAATAGGATTGTAAAGTTTTTTCATATATTATCTTTTTTAATAAAATTTTGTACCTCGAAAAAACTTTATTCAAAGCATCTTCGAAAAAAAACTTTATCTTAAGCATGAACCACTTTTCGAAAAAAATATGTGGAAATATTATATGTAATAACAAATTTTTAGGATCATATTTTAAATGCAAAGATAAAAACCACCCCCTAGGATTAAGTTCGGGACATTGATTTTCTAATTGATTTAAGATTAAGTTTTTGTAATCAAAAGATTTTTTCATTTTTATTAAAAAGTATTTTTTATATCTAAATTTTTCTTTTTATTATGTCAAAAAAACAGGATTTTGACAAGTTTATTTTTTTAGCTTAAAATATATTATTTTAACTAGTTAAAATATTTTGTCTTGAAAATTTATAAAAAATGTAGTAAATTTTTTAATAATATAAATTTAGAGCTTTTTAATATTTTATATAAAATTGTTATTAGAAAAAATTTTACTAATCTTCAAACAGTAGGGTGAATCATGTTAAGAAATTTCTTATTTGTGATGGCTGGTCTAGTGATTTTTATTAGCGGAGGTATTATTGGCCCTAACATATGGGGATTATTTGAAACATCCTTTGATAATATTAGTGCAAATAAGGCTGATACCAATATTGTTGCAGAAAAAAGTATTGAAAAAACATCTGTAGTTGAAGCTAAGCCTAGTTTAAGTATTAAATCTTTAGCTTTGACTGATGTAAAAGACGAAGAAAGTCAGGTAAACTTGACAGATGTTACATTTAGTTTTTCGTATATCGAACTATTTTCAAGGATTTTTAAAGATTCTTTTGTGTATAGTGACTACAAAAAAATTGAAGGATGGTTTTTTAATTATAATTACAATGGAATAGCAGAATATTTTGAAAAAATATATCTTGAAGGTGTAAAGTTACAAGCACAAAAGGAAGCTGAAATTGAAAAAAATCCTGTAAAATCTTTTAAGTCAACGGTAGCTCAAGGTGATAGTCTTTTAGTAATTTTTGGAAAATATACTGATATTAAGTCAGCTTACAAACTAATTGATGCTATCAAATCAGATGTAAAGAGTAAAGATTTTAAAGTGACAGCTTTGAAATTAAATCAGTCTTATTCTTTAGTTTATCATTCAGGGGAGAAGGTGATAAAGAAATTTATTTATAATATATCAGATACTAAAACTCTTATTCTTGATAATAGTGGGAACAAGCCGCAAGCTTCGATTAAAAAAATTGAGTACGATAAAAAACTTGCATTTGTTAAAGGTACTATCAAGGAAAATCCATATAAAACTATTAAAGATTTAAATGAAGATCCTGATCGTTTAGCTGTTACTCTTTTAAGTATGTTTAAGTGGGATATTGATTTTAATTCAGATATAAAAAAGGGTGATGAATTTTCTGTTCTGGTGGAAAAGCTTTATCATGAGGGTGAATTTAAAGGATATGGTCGTACAATAGGTGGAACTTTTACCAACGATGGTAAAATATTAGAAAGTTTTTTATATTATGATTCCAATAAGAGAGAAAAATTTTACAATAAAAAAGGTGAAAACATGCAAAAATTCTTTTTGCGCACACCTTTGGATGTAATTCGAATTACTTCTGGTTATACACACAGACGTCGTCACCCAATATATGGAACTTATAGACCTCATTTAGGTATAGATTATGGTGCACCTTCTGGTACAAGAATATTTGCCATTGCTGATGGAGTTGTGACTTATATGGGGTGGAGGGGAGGTTTTGGTAAACATATTACCATACGTCATGCATCTGGTCTTGAGTCTATGTATTCTCACCTTAGAAGTTATGCAAGAGGCTTAAGGAAGGGATCTAGCGTTAAACAAGGTAAAGTTATTGGCTATGTTGGTAGTACAGGCGTTTCTACAGGACCACATCTAGACTTTAGGTTGAAACAAAATGGAAAATACATTAACCCTCGTAAGAGTATTAATCCTCGAGCTGCTGCTATAAGTAAAGTTCATCAACGAGGTTATGAAGCCAGAAAAAAGCTAATTAGAGAATTTATGGATGGTACACGTAGTTTAGATAGTTATGATCCTAAGATGTTAGATATTCCTGGGAAAAAATCATAGTATCTTTTAACTAGTTGTTGATTATGCCGTTGAAAAAGTCTGTTAAAATAAGTCTTTTTCAACGGTTTTTTATGTTATATAATTTTTAAAAGTGAAATAAATCTTATATGCGATATAGCTAATTTATTTTTTGTGTGAAAAAAAAATTTTTTTAAAATTATTAATAAGTATTTAATTATATAACGTGGCTATTGCATTTAGTCAGCCAATAATATTTTTGGAAATGTATTTTAGACATGTAATTGATTTTATGTGGGAAAACTTTATTGTTTAACGTAGCTTGAAAAATGGATTGCCACGAAAAAACGCTAATCATTCCGTTTATTAATGTAAATTTAGAAGCGTTTTTTTTAGCAATTGACTTTATGTGTCACCGTAAGTCACTGCGAGGAGAGTCGCACTGCTCTTTTTTGTTAAGATATTGATTTTATGCGACTCGACGTGGCAGTACATGTCTTTAAAAATCACGTTAAACAATGAATAATTACACGTTTACGAATATACTTGCTGACTAAAGGCAATAGCCACATTTTATAATATTTCATTAATTGAATACTTTTTTGGGTTCTGTTATGATGTTTATAAATCTTACAGAGTGTACAAATGTTTAGAAAAATTTAAAACAATGTTTTATTAAGGAGATTGTATGAAGCTTGATCCAACAAAACACGCCGATTGGGAACTTGCCGCACTTGCAGAGCAAAATATGAAACCAATTAAAGAAATAGCCGAAGATATGGGATTAAGTGAGGATGAATTTTTACCTTATGGTCATCATATGGGCAAAATTGAATTTCAAAAAGTTATGGAGAGGCATAAAAATTCGCCTAATGGAAAATATGTTATTGTTACTGCCATAACTCCAACTCCTCTTGGTGAAGGCAAATCTACAACTACTATTGGTTTAACTCAAGGACTTGGCAAGTTGGGCAAAAAAGCATCTGCTGCTATACGCCAACCTTCAGGCGGTCCAACTATGGGAGTTAAGGGATCTGCTGCCGGTGGAGGTTTATCGCAATGTATTCCCTTAACTCCTTATTCTTTAGGTTTTACAGGGGATATTAATGCTGTTATGAATGCACATAATTTATCTATGACAGCCTTAACCGCACGTATGCAGCATGAGCGTAATTATGATGATGAAGCTTTAGAACGACTTTCTGGTATGAAACGGCTTAATATTGACCCTACTAAAGTTTGTATGGGTTGGGTTATGGATTTTTGTTGTCAAGCTTTGCGTAACATAATAATTGGTATAGATGATGGAAGTAACCGCAATGGCTTTATGATGCAATCTCACTTTGATATTGCGGTTGCGTCTGAAGTAATGGCAATATTGTCTATTAGTAAAAATTTAGCTGATTTGCGGGATAAAATGGGCAAGATAGTAATGGCTTATGACCGCAATGATAATCCTATTACAACAGAAGATTTAAAGGTAGCCGGAGCTATGACTGCATGGCTTGTTGAAACTATCAAACCAAATCTTATTCAAACTATGGAAGGTCAACCTGTGCTTGTACATGCAGGACCTTTTGCTAATATTGCCTTAGGGCAAAGTTCTGTCATTGCTGATTATATTGGCGTAAAATGCAGTGAATATCATGTAACAGAAGCTGGATTTGGAGCAGATATAGGTTATGAAAAATTTTGGAACCTTAAATGCAGAGCTAGTGGGCTTAAGCCAGATGCAGCCGTCATTGTTGTAACTATAAGAGCTTTAAAAAATCATGGTGGTATCCCATCCCCTGCTCCAGGTCGTAAATTGCCAGAAGAATATAAAGTTGAAAATGTTCAAGCAGTTGAACAAGGATGTGCAAATCTTTTGCATCACATTAATATTGTAAAAAATTCTGGTGTTCCTGTTGTTGTTTGTATAAATGCTTTTGCTAGCGATAGCCCTGCCGAAGTTGAAAAGGTAAAAGAAATTTGCCGTCAAGCTGATACCCATGTTGCTTTATCAACACATTGGCAGCACGGTGGCGAAGGTGCAGTTGAATTGGCAGAAGCTGTTATAAAAGCTTGTGATGAGCCTAGTAATTTTCGCTATCTTTATACTGATGATACTTCATTTTATGAACGTATTCAAAGAATTGCATGGGAAATATATGGTGCTGATGCTGTAGAATATTCTCTTGAGGCTCGTAATAAGCTTAATAAATTGCAAAAATTGCCTAATGCTAATGAACTTGGTATTTGTATGGTAAAAACTCAATATTCTATTTCTGATATACCTAGCAAGAAAAATGTTCCGCAACGATGGAAGCTTTATATTCGTGACTTATTATATTTTGGAGGAGCCGGACTTGTTGCGCCTGTAGCCGGTGATATTATGCTTATGCCTGGCACAGGATCCTCACCGTCATTCCGCAACATTGATGTTGATACTGAAACTGGAAAAGTTAAGGGATTATTTTAAGGAAAGATTAATTATTTTTTATGGGGAAAACTTTTTGTGCATAAAAGGTTTTCCCTTTTATAATGGTTTAGCAGTATATTAATAATGATATAATATTGATAAAATACAAAATTTTGAAAAAAGAGGATTTACATGTTAGAATTTGTAATTTTTGTCTCAGGAGCATTGGTAATGATTGTGGAAATGGTAGGTGCAAGACTTATGGCACCTTATCTTGGAACTTCCGTAGTTGTTTGGACAAGTCTTATTGGAGTTGTTTTAGCTTGTCTTGCTTTAGGTGCTTTTATTGGTGGTCGCCTTGCCGATAAAAAATTATGTGTCAAAACCTTATCTCAAATTTTGGTTGGTGCTGGAATTGGCTGTGTTATAACAACTCTTGCTCATCGTTTTGTAGGAATAAGTGTTACGACCTCGATTGATAATATATATATTTCTGCTGTGATAGCAACTATTTGTCTTTTTGCTTTTCCGGCAATACTTTTTGGAATGGTGTCACCTTATATAATTCGTTTAAAATTAGCTGATATTTCCACATCTGGAGCTACAGTAGGGCGTTTATATGCTCTTTCGACATCCGGTAGTATAGTTGGCACATTTTTAGGTGGTTTTGTGTTAATTTCTTTTTTTCCAAGTACATTAATTTTACTTGGTGTAGCCGCCACTCTTTTTGCTTTAGCCCTTTTGCTTTTTGTAAGTAAGTTAAATATAAATAAAAAAGCAGCGCAAATATTACCTATAATATTAGCCTTTTCTACTCTACCACTTGTGAACTTAGTCAATAGCAGTATTGAAGATAGTTTAAAATCCAAGGGTGCTCCCCCTGCTGTGGAAACTCCTTACAATAGTATACGAATTACTGAAGGTTTTAATCAAGAACAACGCCCTGTGCGTTATATGGCAACTGATCCTGGTTTTGCTCAATCCGGTACATATTTAGATAATGTAGATCAATTACTTTTTGATTATACGAAATATTATTCTTTGGGAACGGTACTTTTTCCTAAGTCAGAAAAAGTTCTTATGCTTGGTGGTGGTGGTTATTCAGTACCAAAATGGTTACTTGCAGGGCATGGTGGACTTGACAGTGCTAATTTAAGGCTTGATGTTGTTGAACTTGATCCTGGAATGACAAAAATTGCTAAGAAATCTTTTGGTCTAGTTGATGATGCCCGAATGCGTATTTTTCATGAAGATGCTAGGCGTTTTATTAATAAAAATAAGCATAAATATGATTTAATATTTGTAGACGTTTTTAATTCGCATTATTCCATCCCTTTTCACATGGGCACAGTGGAGGCTGCACAAGCATTATATCAAAGTCTTAATGTTAATGGAGCTTTACTAATGAACGTTATTGCTGCATATGAAGGTGAAGGAAGTGAAATTTTACAAAGTATTCATGGTTCTTTAAGTCAATCTTTTTCACATGTTTATGTATTTGCAGTAACTCCATATATGCCTCGTACAGCTATACAAAATTTCATGATTTTAGCTTTGCCTAATGAAAATAAACAGGTACAAGCAATCATAGAGGGAAAATCAAAGCAAAACTTTTCAGCAGCTATTATGGATAGGCTAAAATCACTGATAACTACAGAAATTAATGCTCAAGTACCATCTTTGCGAGATGATTTTGCACCGGTAGAAAAATATGCACAGGCTTTGTTGAAAAAATAAATTCAAGGAAAAATTGATTTATTTTTTTCTTGGGAAAAACTTTCATTATATTTTTTCTTACGGGAAAATGTTTTTTAAAATTGTTAAACAATTTTCTGATGGTAAGAAAAAGTACTCCTTTCCATTTAAGTAAAATGAATCTTAGCTAGCTATTGTTTTTCGTTGACAATCTAAAAAGCATACTCTAAAGCTATGTCTTGCCATTTTGTAAACCTTTTTTCCTTTTTGTGGAGATAAAAAAATATGACGAAAGCTGAATTAGTCGAAAAGATTTATGCAAAAGCAGGATTACCTACTAAAACTATGGCTGATAGTGCTTTAGATGCTGTCGTAACTTCAATACGCGAAGTTTTGGTTGCTGGAGAGGATGTATCTTTAGCCGGGCTTGGCTCTTTTAAAGTTAGTTTACGAGCAGCCAGAAAGGGGCGTAATCCTCGTACAGGTGAAGAAATCGATATTGCTGCCTGTAAAGTTGCGAAATTTACCCCAAGCAAACAATTAAAAGAAGATTTAAAAAATAGCTTAGTTTAAAGTTAAAATATGAATAGCCCTATGTTTTTATTTATTCGCATGGGGCTATGTATAGGAATTTTCATTCCCACCGACATTCATGACGTGTCATATTCAAAAATTCTTTGAAATCTTTCATTTACAAAAATTAACATGTTTGCCAGTTGAAAAAAATTACTAGCAAAGGAGAATATGCATGGCTAAGGTTCAAAAAACAATTGCACAAATAAATGATCGCATAAAGGCTGGAAAAGCTGTGGTCGTCAATGCAGCACAAATGGTTGATATAGTACGCAGTGTTGGTAAAGAACAAGCTGCTCACGATATTGATGTTGTAACAACAGGAACCTTTTCGCCTATGTGTTCGTCAGGTTTACTTTTTAACATGGGTCAACCTGAACCACCGTTAATGCGTTCTTCAAAAATATGGCTTAATGATGTTCCATGCTATGGAGGAATTGCAGCAGCTGACGGTTATCTTGGTGTTACAGAAATGCAGGAAAATGACCCTTTAAATGATCCCTATCCGGGTGCATTTAAATATGGTGGTGCTCATGTTATTGAAGATCTTGTAGCAGGAAAAAAGGTACATTTGAAGGCTGAGTCCTATGGAACCGATTGTTACCCAAGACGTATGGTAGATAGGCAAGTAAAACTAGAGGAAATACCCTTTGCTGAATTATTAAACCCTCGTAATTGTTATCAAAATTATAATGCGGCAGTTAATTTAACCGGAAAAGTTATTTACACTTATATGGGACCTTTACGACCTAATTTGCAGAACTTAAACTTTGCAACTGCTGGACATCTTTCACCCCTATTTAATGACCCATATTTTAAAACCATTGGTCTTGGAACTCGAATTTTTCTTGGTGGTGGTATAGGTTATGTTATTGGTTCCGGCACTCAGCATGTTTCAAATCCCAAACGTACCGAAAGAGGATTACCTCTTACACCTTCAGGAACCTTAATGTTAAAGGGTAATTTAAAAAATATGCAGCAAAAATATTTACGAGGTCTTTCACTTATTGGATATGGCTGTACTTTAAATGTAGGCGTAGGTATACCTATTCCAATTTTAAATGAAGAAATTGCATATTTTACAGGCATTGATAATGACGAAATTCTTATGCCCATTAAAGATTATGGTCATGATGTTCCAAACGGAGTTCCTAAAATTTTAGCTCATGCACCTTTTTCAGATCTTATGAGTGGTGAAATTGAGTTAATGGGAAAAACAATTAAGACAGTCCCTCTTACAAGTTATAGTCTATCTCTTGAGGTAGCAAATGAGTTGAAAGCGTGGATTGATAAAGGTGAATTTTTATTGAGTGAACCAGTAGAACTTCTATCTTCATCGTAACATATTATTAATATTTATTTTTGTTGAATTTGTATTAATAAATATTCTAAGAAAATATGCTTTATAATATAGCTAGACAGTTGACAGTATATGAGTTATTATAAAGTCGTGGTGTGGTTTTCAATTTTGCCTTAATCTTTAAACAAGAGGTAAATTATGAAGTATACATGTTCCTTATGTGGTTTTGAATACGATCCAGCCCAAGGCGATCCACCCAATGCAGCCCCAGGCACCGAGTTTAAAGACCTACCAGAAGATTGGGTTTGCCCAGTTTGCGGCGTAGATAAAAGCAATTTTAACCCAAGCTAATTTTTATTAAAAGGGTAGTTTTTTAACTACCCTTTTAAAACACATCTTGTTAATTAAGTTCACTCAAAATTTTTTAGCTTTTATTATATTATGCTAAATACCTTTAAGATAAATATATTCAAAGCTTAGATCAGGAGCAAAGAAATGCAGCCTTTTGAAATCAAAAAAGATATTTTTTGGATTGGTGCAGTAGATTATGATAATCGTGATTTTCACGGATATTCTCTATCACCAAGCGGTTCTACATACAATTCTTATTTTATTAATGACACAAAAAAAGTCATGATAGATACAGTTTCTAAAGAATGCGCTGATATAATGCTAAGCAGGCTTGAAAAATTGTGCAAATATGAAGATGTTGATTATATTATTTGTAATCATTTGGAGCTTGACCATGCTGGATCGTTGGAAAAAATGGTCGAACTTTGTAAACCTGAAAAAATATTTGTGTCAACAATGGGGATGAAGTCTTTAGAAGGGTA
>CAYJDL010000052.1:9804-12962 GCA_964368885.1 uncultured Desulfovibrionaceae bacterium
ACTGGCCATTACATCCTTTAAAAACAGGTGATACCATTAATATTGGTAAAAGAAATCTTCACTTTGTTGAAACACGCATGCTACATTGGCCTGATAGTATGGTTACCTATATAGCTGAAGATAAAATTCTTTTTAGTAATGATGCTTTTGGTCAAAATATTGCGACAACGGAACGTTTTGCTGATAAATTTTCTAAAGAAAGTATACATCAAGCGGTAAAGGAATATTTTTATAATATAGTTCTTCCTTATTCACCGCAAGTACTCAAAGCTATAGAAAGTCTTGGATCTTTAGAAATTGATATGATTGCACCTGATCACGGTCTTATTTTTAAAGGTACAGAAGATGTTAATTTCATAGTTAATTGTTACAAGGAAATGGCCTTACAAAAAATTTCTAAAAAAGCTTTAATTGTCTATGATAGCATGTGGCATACTACTGAAAATATGGCTTACGCTATAGGTAGTGCAATAGAGGAATTAGACATTCCTGTACGCATTATGTCTTTAAAGCGTAATCACCATAGTGCAGTAATGAGTGAACTTGCTAATTGCGGAGCTGTTGTTGTTGGAGGTCCTACTCACAATAATGGTATAATGCCTTTTGTTGCTGCTATGTTAACTTATATGAAAGGTTTAAGACCGCAAAACCGCATTGCGTCTGCATTTGGATCTTATGGTTGGTCTGGAGAAAGCCCCAAAATAATTCATGAATATTTAGCATCTATGGGCATGGAAATGATTCAAGATCCTTTGAAACATCAATGGGGTCTTAATAAAGCAGGGCTTGAAGCTTGTCATGAATTTGGTAAAAACATAGGTAAAGCATTAATTAAAAAAACAACTGAATAATTAATGTAGATACTAATTATGGGAGTATAAGGAAATAATTTTTGAATAACTTTTTCCTTTTACTCCATCTAGTTAAAGTGAAAATATTTTTATAAAATTAAAAAAATTTAAGCAAGAGGTATATATATGGCATTACCAATTGCTATACTTGCGTCTGGAAGTGGAACTAATGCTCAGGCAATTTTTGATAAAATTTTTCTGGGACAACTAGATGCAGTTGTTAATCTCGTTATCTCTAATCGTCCCGAAGCTCAAGTATTAACAAGAGCTCACAAATTAAACATTCCGACTTTAGCCTTAGATCATACTAAGTATCAAAAAAGAGAAGATTTTGATAAAGTACTTGTACAAGCTTTACAAGATGCAAATGTGGAGTTAATTGTATTAGCTGGTTATATGCGTCTTTTAACTTCTTGTTTTTTTGAAGTTTTTTCTGGAAAGATTATTAATATGCACCCTGCCCTATTACCAAGTTTTAAAGGTGAACATGGAGCTTTAGATGCTTGTTTATATGGGGTAAAAATTTCAGGTTGTACTGCTCATTTTGTTGTTGAAGAAGTTGACGATGGACCAATCATAGCTCAAGGAGCATTGCCATTATTAGAAAATGAAAACCCACAAGAATTGCAAAAACGCATACAAAGTATGGAACATAGACTTTTCCCTCAAGTTATTCAGTGGATTGCCGAAAAGCGAATTATATATGAGGGTAGAAAAGTAACAATATTACCTAGCCTCAAAACAAAAAGCAAAATTGGTATGGACATTGAAAGCCCATACTTTATTTGGCCTCCTCTTGAAGAGGGATTTTAACAACTTAAGCCTAAGGTGCGCTTATGCAAAACTTAGTAGTGCCCGAAAAAAAATTCAAAGTTGTGACACACTACCCCATAGCTATAGGTACGGAATTAAATTGTTTATTTAATAATTCTACCAAGCTTTCTTTGCGCTGTGTCGGTATTGAGGAAGATTCTTTTTTACTTTTTAGATTTCCAATAATAACTGGTCTTGCTAATTATATGCAAGCCGCAACACCACTTTCAATTTTTTTTAACAGCCAAGGATATAAAGTTGCCTTTAAAACTAGTATAAGCCTTTCTTTGCCTAAATTGCGTTTATGTTTTTGTAGTTATCCTATTGGTTTTCACTTACTTGAAGTTCGAGAAGAAGAGCGTGTTCAATGTCTTATTCCAACAGCTGTTATGCTTGATAAAAAATATGTTGGAGTATTGCAAGATATTTCACTTAATGGATGTTTACTTACTTTTGACTCAATTCATGGTACTCCATTACGTTCTTTTCGCCAAGATCAACGCCTTTCTCTTGAAATTTGGACACCAAAGGATACTTTCTACATTCAAGGTACTATTAAACGATTGATTAAAAATTTTACTCGTATATCCCTTGGAATGTCATTTAATAATTTAAGTAAAGATGATGAACGAAATTTAGAATCATTCTTATACAGTTTACGGTTTAGTGGTGTTACCAATGAGATTTAAGTAAAATTTATATTTGGAGATAAGAAAATATGAATAAAAGAATGTTTTTTTGTAGTTTTTTACTAATTTTATTTGGATCTTTATTTTTTTTCAAGCCAAATTTTATAGCCGCTGAAAATCTTAAGGCAGGAGCACCTAAGATTAATAATCCAACATCTACAGATATACGCAATGCAAAAGTTTCTGTATTACATGAAGGAACAGATACAATAGGTATTCGTCTTTCTACAAAACTTAAAGAATTGTTCAATAGTAGCAATCTTTTTAATTTAAATGAAGAAAATGTCAAAAAAATACGCATAATGGTTACATCTAAATCAGAGTTTAAAGATAGACCTCATGTTGGCTCTGTTTACTCTGTCCTTTGGGTTTATAGTCAAAGTAATAGTCACCTTGGGTATTTACTAGAACAAGAAGTTGGCGTTTTAAGCCCTGAAGATGTTAATGATGTGGCTAGTCGTATTGTTGAACGCACTGATGGTCTTGCTGTTAAATATAATTATTTATTTAAGTAAAGTAAAAATTGACGTTAAACTAATCAGCGTGTTATTTAATTTCTGCTTGGGCAGGCTTGGGGTAAACCTAATTTTGGATGAGTAAAAACATGCAAATCAATTTCGTAAACATTTTGCAAATTTTGGCTTGTAAATACTTTTTCTATAGGTCCATCAAAAACCACTTGCCCATTTTTTAAAGCTATTAAGCGTGTTGCGTAAAGTGCCGCTATATTAATATCATGCATAACTGCGATAACTAAATTTCCATTAGCGCATCTTTTTTCCAAAAGCTCAAACATTGCTTGTGT
>CAYJDL010000053.1:0-438 GCA_964368885.1 uncultured Desulfovibrionaceae bacterium
AGCTAATTTTTCTAAAAACCAAACATTTTGCAACAACATCGGTCCACGTTTGCCCGCTGTAATTACGTTAGTGCTAGAACTTACCGGACAACCAGCCTTTGTAGTCAACTTCTTATCTGACATGCTTTCTCCTTACTTTGTGTACATTAAATCATTAAAGCAAAATAAAACGCCTAAACTTACTTGTAAACACAAAACCGAAAAGCGCAGTGTTTAGAAAAATACTTTTTCCCTCACACTATTAGAAATAATTATCATTACCCTTTCAGGGTAACAGATAAGAATGAAGGAAGCAAGTAAAAAATAAAAAAGGAAAATCTATTTTAAAAGATTTTCCTTTTTATACTTTATAAAAACTTATTATTATTCTTCTTCTTTCGCCTTCTCATATTCAGCAATTACTTTTTCAACAACAGGTGGCGGTGCTTCTTCATATTG
>CAYJDL010000053.1:448-8203 GCA_964368885.1 uncultured Desulfovibrionaceae bacterium
AAAGACCCCTTGACCTCCGGTCATAGATCTTAAATCAGGTGCATAGCGCAAAACCTCACTCATTGGCACATGAGCTTTAATTTCCGTAATACCGGCAGTTGAGTCTGAACCTAAAACCTTACCACGTCTTGAGGAAAGATCACCAATAACATCACCCATATTTTCATCAGGAATAGAAACGGTTAACAAGACAATAGGTTCAAGCAATACAGGTTTTAGGTTTTCCAATGCCTTTTTAAAAGCCACAGATCCGGCAATTTTAAAAGCCATTTCCGAAGAGTCCACGTTATGATATGAACCATCATAAAGCTTTACTCCAAAGTCAACTACTTGGCAACCTGCTAAAATACCACGAGTTGCAGCTTCCTGTATGCCTTTATCAATTGCAGGAATGTAGGTACGTGGAATGGCACCGCCAACAATGGCATCTTCAAATTGATAACCAGAACCACGAGGTAAGCCTTCCATTTCAATAAAGCAATCTCCAAATTGACCACGTCCTCCGGATTGCTTTTTATGCCGTCCTTGCACTTGGCACTTGCCTCGTACTGTTTCACGATAAGGAACCTTAGGAGTTTTAAGAATTATTTCAGTCTTATAGCGGCGTTTTGCCTTTTCAACAGATAGCTCAATATGCAATTGCCCCATACCGGCAAGCAAAATACAACCGGACTCAGGGTCTCTAGAAAGCTTTAAGGTTATATCTTCTTCCATAATTTTTTGCACAGCACTAAATACCTTATCTTCATCACCTTTTTCTTTTGGTGATAAAGCATAAGTAATTAATTGCGGTGGCAAGGCAGGCATTGGTAAAACAAAAGGAGATTTTTCATCATAAAGGGTATCACCGGAAATGGTATTTTTTAATTTACCAATGGCAATAATAGCACCGGGACCAAGAACATCCTTGCATTGACTTTGATTTTTACCTGTAAGGTATATTAAACTGCTTAAACGCTCTGAATCTTCCGAACGTGAATTTTTAAGGACGCTATCGCCGGAAATGGTACCGGAAATAACTCTAGCCATAGAAAGCTGTCCGGCAAAAGGATCCACAATGGTTTTAAAGATAAAACATGCAGCAGGAGCTTCATCACTGCTTGCCCTTTCATTAAGTTCTTCATCCATAAATGCAGGGCGTTCTAAAGGTGAAGGCAATAATTCTTGCACTGCGTGTAAAAGTTGCGCACCGCCTTTATTTTCAAGAGAAGAACCAATAACAACAGGCAATAGGGCACTGCTTAACACGCCAAGGCGTAAACCTTTGGCTATATCTTCTGCACTTAATGTGCCTTCTTCTAAATATTTTTCAAGCAATTCTTCATCTGATTCGGCAATGTTTTCAACTGCCATTTCATAATTTAGTTGAACATCATCAGCTAAATCATCCGGAATTGCTGCCTCGGTAGTAGCACCATTTTCGCCAAATAATAAAGCTTTGCTTGATAGAACATCTACTAATCCAATAAATTTTTCATCAGAAATAATTGGCATAAATAGAGTCACAGGCTTTGCTCCAAGCATGGTAGCAATACCGTCGTAAGCCATTTGGAAGTCAGCACGATCTCTATCTAATTTATTGATAAATATTAAAGCAGGAAGAGTTTCATTGCTAACATGTCCCCAAAGTTTTTTCGTCAAAGGACGTACACCATCAACAGCATCAATGACAAATACCACTGAATCAACGCCTTTTAGCAAACAATCCATATCGCCAATAAAGTTTCCATCACCCGGAATATCAACTAAATAATGGCGGTTTTTTTCCCAAAGATAGGTAGCAAAACCAGGTTGAATGGAGCCACGGCGGCGAGTTTCTTCCGGTTCGTAATCAAGGCTAGTTGTGCCATCTTCAATGGCTCCCAAGCGATTAATAGAACCAGCTTGGAAAAGTAACATTTCTGCCAGTGAAGTTTTTCCGCAACCGCCTGTACCCACTAGGGCATAGGTGCGCTGCTTATCCAATGATTTAGCCATCTTTATCTCCCTTAGCTACAAAGTGAAATGGGTTATGTTTAGTACATCCCAAAAGCCTAAAAAAACTGAAATATTTTCTTAAATTATCCTTAATACATCAGCGTTAACAAAAAAATACGGACAAATTGCAATTTACAATCAGCCTATTCCCACCTGCTTTTTCATATCCTACCTTAAGAAAAAGGAAAAGTCCATACAAGCATGTTTAGGGAAACTCTGAATTATTTTTTTTGGCAAAAACTTTTTGTGAACAAAAGTTTTTTCCCCACATTATAATTAGCCCCTTTTCCAAAAAACTTTCATTAAATTTTTTCTTAAAAAAATCTTTTGTTTCAGGTGATTAGGTAATTTATTGGTAATAAGAAAAAAATTTATGACTAACTTAAATTGACCTTATTTGTTCATTTCTTTATCATTTAAAGACGACAAGTTAATCAAAAAAATTATAATTATTTTATAAAAGCATGGTAAGAAAATGGAATTCATCTTAAAATTTATTACTTGGGAAAATTTATCCTGGGTCTTTTTAGGTATTCCGGCATTATTTGGGTTAATGATCTTTATACGTCTTCTACGCTCAGGACGAAAATCTTTTAAGCAAAGACATGATGAAATTAACGCAAAAATATTTAAAACTACCCAAGAAGTTGATGAATTAAATAAATCTATACGAAAAAATGAACAATTACACATTATTACAACCGCATTACATCAAGCTTTAGAAATTCACGGGCATAAAAATGAATCAAAACCCTTAATAAGCATTGAAAAATCAAGCGACCATATTAAATTATTATTAGAAGACAGTATTTATATTATAACGTATTATGAAAAAAGACAAAATCTACAAAGCGTACAAAGAACAATGCTTGGGCATGGATATTTTGAAGTAAAACAAAGACTAACAAAACAAGACCATGAGAAAAAAGAAATATTTTATGATCTATTTACTCTTGAACAATATTTATTACAAAAATTAACCCAAATCGACCAACAATCCTTACCTGTAGCCTTACGTAAGCGTTAAAAGACTGTTGAAAGAGATTAAATTAACATTTTATCAGGAGGAATTTTTATGTTAAAGAAATTGATTTTGGCAATGTTTTGTTTAAGCGTTGTCTGCATACCTTTAACGGTTCAAGCCAAAGACTACCCTAAAGACCATGCTTTTTTTGATTATGACTTTTGGGAAAAGGCTACAAAAGAAGATGTAAAAAAAGCCATAAAAAAGGGTTATAACATAAACACTATATATGATTGGGAACCCGAACCCGAAACAACCGGTAATGCTCCCACTTTCGATGGTGAAAATATTCTCGCAGCTGCCGCAGGAATGTTCGCAAATCCTGCTGCCCTTGAAGTACTAATAAAAAATGGTGCAACCATCGATGCAGGTGTTATGCGTAATGCAAACGATTTGGCAACAATAAAGATGTTTGTAAAATATGGCGGCAATGTTAATGCACTAACTAGGTATAATGAAACAATTTTACACCATATCCCTTATATGGAGACTGATATGGTGAAATTTATTTTAGACAATGGAGCTATTACGAACATAAAAAATGTTTATGGAGACACTCCTATGTCTGAGCTGGTGGAATATTTTAACCCAAATACCACATACGCACAAAATAATAAGGATTTGCTTGAAGAAAGTGGTGCTACCTTGGAGAATGGAAAATACCCAAGAGAGCTTGGGCTACCAAAATACAAAGTGAAAAAAAATACCTTAAAAAAGTATACTAAGAAACATAATTTTCATAATCTTGATTTTTGGCGTGTTGCCACCCTTAAGGATGTACAACAAAGTTTAATCCCTGGAGAAGCTTTATCTACTGCTAATACCTCGAAATACTATGATAAAATATTGTCCAATGCTTTTGAATATAACTCAGACCCTAAGGTCATAGAACTCCTTCTTAAAAATGGAGCTGTAATAGATGAACAATCCGCAGATGTTGCTGGTAGAAATCCCAATGTAAAAATGCTAGCGGTCTTGTTAAAACATCTTGGCGACAGCGAGAAAGACCTTGAGCTTGGTGAAATGGCACTTTCCTCAGCATGTGATGCGGGACTAAAGGATAATATCTTAGCTATTTTTAAAAAATGGCCTAAGTTTGAAGAAATGAACCCATATGACATAAGGTTTTATTTTGAGAGCCCTTCTGAAGCAAGACCGGACAGAAAGGAAGCATTGAAGCTTTTCAAAGGATATAAGCCTTAAAATCCGGTTTGCTTTTCTGCAAGCTAAAGTAAAAGCAATCCATTGTCAGAAATGATGGGGTTGGTGCTGAAAATCATCTCGGTTTTTGTCTTTTTTGTGCTGAAAACTGATGGAAGAAGATGTCACTTTGTATGGCGATTCCTTATGTTGTGTTTTATTGTAAGTAACTAAAACATATTAAAAAACATAAGAAATCGCCACTATTTTTAGGATGTTTGTGAAATATGCGGGCTAAACCTTGCTTTATATGAAAAAAGAAATTAGAGTGCCTTGAGTTGAATGAGATATTTTATTGTAAAATCTTAGTCAACCAATTAAATCTTTTACATAATTAAAGGAAAAGCACTGTGCATAGACTTTATACAATTTTAGTTATCGGCAGTTGGGGTATGCTTTTGTGGCCCTTTCCGGTGGAAGTGTTTATGGCCAGCTGTTTTGCCATTTTACTACACCCCATATACAATAAAATGCTTAAACGCTGGAATAAGAAAAGTGCTGTTATTTGTACTAGTTTAATACTTTGCATAAGCATTATTTTACCTATAACCATTGTCTTGCTAATGGTAGTTCCGCAAGGTTTAAATGGTTTACGCATTTTGGATGATTTACAAAAATCAGGTTGGATCAATGGACCTGAAATGCAAGCTTTTTTCGATAAAATTGACACTTGGATTCGCAAAGTGCCTGAACTTGAAGGCGGTATTACAGAAATTACATCTACTTTAACCTCATTTCTTGCGTCTTCCATTCAAGCCATTGTGGGTAAGGGACTTGGCATAGCCGGAAGCACCATGAATATTATGGTTCGCATTTGCGTATTGATTTCATTAAGTATTATATGTGTTCTATATGCTTCACATTTTTTTAACTTTCTTAAAACTGTTTCTCGTATTCCGGAAATTGTTCTAAAGCGTATGGAAGAGACAGTGCGTCAATCTATTCGAGCTGTTCTATGGGGCGTGGTCTTAGTTGCTTGTATTCAAGGTATTTTATGCGGTCTTGCTTTTGCTGTTGCTGGTCTTCCGGCTCCGGCATTTTGGGGACTTGTAACCGCATTTGTTGCACCAATCCCTTTTGTTGGCACAAGTTTAGTATGGATTCCGGCTTGTGTTTATCTTTGGTTTGCCGTATCAAAAGCTGCTTCAATCGGTTTGATGTTTTGGTGCGTTATTGTAGTTGTTGGTGCTGATAACGTATTAAGACCATTATTTTTACTGGATGGACTTAGGACTTCCTTTATTATTGTTTTAGTTTCTATTTTATGCGGCATGGTTGCTTTTGGCGCAGTTGGAATTATGGCCGGTCCTGTGCTTGCTGCTTTTGCTTTACAAGCGGCCAGAGAAGCTGAGCTTGCCGCTCAAGAAATGAATAATTAATATGCTCATAGTAATTCTTGACAGTGCATATTTGATAACTATATTGTTTTAGAAAGTAATGTTTCATTCATTATTTAGAAATTTTAAAATTTAAGCATGATCATAAGGATTAGATATGGAGCAATTATCTACCTTTTCTCCAAAAAACCGTAGCAAAATCTTAATTGTAGATGATGCACCTGAAAATATACGCATTCTTGGAGAATTATTAAGGGATAAATACACTATAATGTTTGCGCTTAACGGCGAAGATGCCTTACGCTTAGCCGGAACTACACCGCAACCGGATATGATTTTATTAGATGTAGTTATGCCTGGCATGGATGGATATGAAGTTTGTCAGGCCTTAAAGGCCAATCAAGAAACTAAAAATATACCTGTGCTTTTTATCACAGCCCAAAATAATGAAAAAGAAGAATCTCGAGGTCTTAGTATTGGAGGAGTTGACTATGTAAGCAAACCTTTCCGTGCTTCACTGGTTCAAACTCGTGTTGATAATCAATTAGAATTAAAAAAGCATCGAGACAAGTTAGACGAGCTTGTCAAGGAACGCACCAAGGAATTATATTTAACTCAAGAGGCTACCATTGAATCTATGGCAAGCCTTGCCGAGTGGCGTGACCCTGAAACAGGTTTGCACATTAAACGCACCCAAAAATTTGTTGAAATTCTTGCAAACTATATGGCTGAAGATGAACGCTTTGCAGCTGAACTTGACGTTAAGACTCGAGAATTATTATATTTATCCGCTCCACTGCATGATGTTGGCAAAGTTTGTATTCCTGATTCAATTTTACAAAAACCGGGCAAACTGACCGATGAAGAATTTGAAATGATGAAAGAGCATACCACAAGAGGAAAAGCTGTTTTATCTTCGACAGATACCAAGCTTGGCTCAGATTCTTTTTTACGCATTGCAAGAGTTGTAGCTTACAGTCATCATGAACGCTGGGACGGCAGAGGCTACCCTCAAGGGTTAAAGGAAAATGCCATACCCCTTTGCGCAAGGCTAATGAGCGTTGCCGACGTTTATGACGCACTAACCAGCCGCCGTGTTTATAAGCCACCCATGCCGCATGAAAAAGCAAAATCCATTATTGTTGAAGGGCGTGGCACGCAATTTGACCCCGATGTTGTGGACGCTTTCTTAGCTTTGGAAAATGAATTTATCGAAATTGCTGACATGTATGCTGATAAAGAAGGCGAAGCTCATTAAAATTTAAGAAATACCATTTTTTTCTTGGGGAAAAATCTTTTGTTCACTAAAGGTTTTCCCCAAAAAAATAATCATTCAACCTTTCCATAAATAAGTTCACCGCACATCTTGCCAATTCCAGCTTTGACACTAATTATATCAGATGAAAAATAAAATTTCCATTCAAGGTGCAAAGCATCATAATTTAAAAAATATTGATCTTGACATTCCAAGGGACGCACTTGTAGTTATTTGCGGTCCTTCAGGTTCTGGTAAGTCCACATTGGCATTTGATATAGTTTATGCTGAAGGGCAACGCCGCTATGTGGAATCGCTTTCAGCTTATGCAAGGCAATTTTTGCCCCAAATGAACAAGCCAGCTGTTGATAAGATTGAAGGTCTTTCTCCGGCAATTTCCCTTGAGCAACAGTCAAGTTCCCGTAATCCTCGTTCAACTGTTGGAACAGTAACAGAAATATATGATTTTTTGCGTGTATTTTTTGCTCGCTTAGGCCGTATGTATTGTCCGCAATGTGGCGAAGTTATTGAAGCTAGAGCAGCGGACGAAATTATCGAAGATATTTTAAATTTGCCTGAAGGCACAAAATTTATCTTAATGGCTCCATTAATTGAGCATCAAAAAGGTACACATGCCGATCGCTTAAAAAAGCTTAAGGCCGAAGGCTTTGTAAGAGTGCGAGTAAATGGACAAGTGTTTGGAATTGATGATGTTCCTACTTTGGATAAAAATAAAAAGCATACCATTGAATTGGTTATTGACCGTTTAGTCAATAAGGATGGTTTGCGTGGTCGTTTAGCCGATTCCGTAGAGCTTGCCTTACGCTATGGTGAAGGGCGTTTGATGTTGCATTTGCCCGATGCCAACAATGGCAAAGGAGAGGATATTGTTCATGCCACAAGTTCGGTCTGTAAAAAATGCCTTATCTCGCTGCACTCTCCAAGTCCTAAACTTTTTTCAT
>CAYJDL010000053.1:8213-11031 GCA_964368885.1 uncultured Desulfovibrionaceae bacterium
GGAACCGTTGATTACTTTGAACCTCTGTTAGTTGCGCCTAATAAGGGATTATCATTAGCAAAAGGTGCTCTTCTACCTTGGGCTACGCCAAAAATGTTCGCTCGTTATGCTGATGCTTTAACGGCACTTGGCAAAAGATGGAAATTTACCTTGGACACAGCCTTGGCAG
Organism: uncultured Desulfovibrionaceae bacterium; assembly: GCA_964368885.1. GTDB lineage: Bacteria > Desulfobacterota > Desulfovibrionia > Desulfovibrionales > Desulfovibrionaceae > CAYJAD01. The sequence continues at coordinate 8,383 of CAYJDL010000053.1, forward strand.
ATTTTAGCCAAAAAGCTCTAAGCGCATTATTTTATGGAGAAGATTCCAAGGGTAAGCCAGCTCAAGGTTCACAAGGTTTAAGGCGAAATTGGATGGGCGGCAATGTTTCACTTGATGCCAAGGGCGATTATAATAGTGACGCTTTTGCACAAGATAATGAATCAACGCAAGGTGACGTGCCCATAAGCGAAAAGCGTTGGACAGGCGTTATACCTTTATTGGAAAAAGGGATGCAATATGGCGATGCGTGGCGTGAGACTCTCTCCCGCTATCGTCAATCGACCTTTTGTCCGCAATGTCAAGGGGCACGCTTAAGACCGGAAGCTTTAGCCGTGCGAGTCAATCAAATTAACATTGATGAATTTTCACGAAAATCGGTGGAAAAAGCCCTTCAATGGTTAAATGAGCAAGAATTTAGCGGTAAATACATTATGATAGCCGAACCATTGCTTAAAGAACTTAAGCATAGACTAAGCTTTATGCATAATGTTGGGCTTGAATATATTTCACTTGGTAGAGCTATGGCAACGCTGTCGGGCGGAGAAGCGCAGCGCATTCGTTTAGCATCTCAATTAGGTTCGGGGCTGGTTGGTGTAACCTATGTTCTTGATGAACCGTCAATAGGACTACATCCACGAGATAATGAGCGTCTTATTGGTACCTTACGTTCATTACAACAAAGGGGTAATACCGTCCTTGTGGTTGAGCATGACGAGGCGACAATTTGTGAAGCGGATAATGTCATTGAGCTTGGGCCAGGTTCTGGTTCATTAGGTGGCGAGCTTGTTTTTCAAGGCTCTGTCAATGAACTAATGAGCAATGCCCAAACCCTTACAGCAAAATATTTACGAGGCGAACTTGGTATTGATTTACCGGATGAAAGGCGAGAGGCTGAGAAAAAATTAATAATTCAAGGTATTAGCACAAACAACCTTCAAAATATTGATTGCGAAATACCCTTAGGTGTACTCACTTGTGTAACAGGCGTATCAGGCTCGGGGAAAAGTTCCCTTGTTGTTGATACCTTATATAAACATTTAGCCCTTTCACAAGGCATTAGAGTTGACCAACCCGGAACAATTGCCGGAATTTCCGGACATAAAGAAGTTCAGCGCATTGTATCCATAGACCAAAGTGCCATAGGGCGCACGCCACGTTCCAACCCTGCCACTTATACCAAGGTTTTCGATGAGCCTGTAATGGTGATGGGCAAATTCGAGTAGAAATGCACTTTTTACCCGATGTTTATGTAACTTGTGATGTTTGCAAAGGGAAACGCTATAATCACGAAACCTTAGAAGTTCGCTATAAAGGTCTTAACATTGCCGAAGTTTTAGACCTATCTGTTGCACAAGCCTATGATTTTTTTGAAAACTACCCTACCCTAGCCCGTAGGCTTGCCATGTTAAAAGATGTAGGGCTTGATTATATTCGCCTTGGGCAACCTGCCACAACTCTTTCAGGTGGTGAAGCTCAACGCATTAAAATATCAAGGGAACTTGGTAAAAAATCATTGCCCGGAACCATGTATATTTTAGATGAGCCAACAACAGGGCTTCATATGCACGAGGTAGGAAAGCTCATTACCGTCTTACATAAATTAGTTGAGCGTGGCGCATCTGTTGTCGTGATTGAACATAATACCGATGTCATTCTTTCAGCAGATCATGTGCTTGACCTTGGACCCGGAGGCGGAGAAAATGGCGGAAAAATCATAGCCGCTGGAACGCCGGAAGCTATTGTAGCAGACCCGCAGTCTATTACAGGTAAATTTCTCATGGAAGAACGCAATATTAGGCGTAAACGCAAAATAAAATCTTAACAAGCTGTTGAAAAAAACTGTCTTAATATGCCTGACCTCCTAAGTTTTCAGGAAGTTAAAGCGCATTTGATACCATTTCTAAGTTAAAATTACGTCCTATAATTTTAACTTTGAAATGAAAAAAAGGGAGTTGCCATTAATTCCTAAACCTATAACTTTTACCATTTTCAATAAGATGTTGTATGATTTGATAAGGCTTTTCTGACGATGAAGCGTATTTTTTTTGTAAATTATGCAGTAACAATGCATATTCATTTCGAATCGTAGTTGAAAAAATACCCGGATTATCAGTACCGAGCACTACTTGAGGAGCAGGTCTTGTATCTTCCTTATCAAGCCAGCGTAAAACATGATGTTCTTCTGTTTTATCATAATGGCTTATGCGTACATTACTTGTGGGCAATACTTCTATAATAATATTTTTTTTGCGCATTTCAGAAATAATGCTATTTTGAACAGAGCGTAATAGCTCTAAGTCAATAGTTATATCATCAATGCGTATACTTATATTCCATTTTTTACGTACTTTACTATTATGATAAAGTAAAAACTCTTTAAATGCCAATTCGTCTTGTTTTGCTTTATTTAAATGCCTAAGCTCAAGTTTTGTATGTGCTTCCGTTTGAGGAACATCCACATCTATAAGGAAAACATCAATATCTCGCATTCTCCAAGCACGCCAAAGTATCGGAAGTTCAGGGCAAAGTTTACCAAAAATTTTCCAATAAAGCTCTTGGATACGTTTTTCAAAAATTGACATATATTTACTTTGAGACAATAAATCTGGTTTTTCCGCAATAAGCCAAGTTAGCCATACAAGATTATCG
>CAYJDL010000053.1:11041-12944 GCA_964368885.1 uncultured Desulfovibrionaceae bacterium
CCAATGACCTTGAGCACAATGAGTATGAAACTTTGTGCTATATTCCGGATTTATGCCAAGGGCTGTTCCGTGTCCGATACGATCTCCGCTTTGTAGTTCCAAAAAAGTTATTGCTTCATGAACAGCACGCATTCCCGACAATACATGTTCAAAATCTTCTCCGGCGTGATATGTTGTCCTACTTAATCCTTCCCTTCGCAAAAAGCGAAAAATTGGTGCAAAGACTTCAGGCGGTGTTTCCAATTCATTGGATGCAGCGTCCTTACCAACTAAAGCATTATACAAATCCGGTTGCGAAGTTTGTAATTTCTTTCGAGTTTCCACCAATACTCTGGCTTCATTATCTAAAGATTTGCGCAATGCTTGGTGTCGATAAGAAAGATTACTTATATCAGCTTTTTTGATAAAATGCGCAATTAATCCCAAAGTTGTAGGCTTAGCTAAAGAGCATACTTTTTTTAAAAAGAATTTGTCATCACAAATTCCATGATGTTGTATAATTTTAGGGCAATGCACGCATGGCACTATAGCACATTGTTCCTTGTCATGAATACGTTGATAACCTGCCCAAATATTTTCTAACAGCTTAATATTTTTTTCTACTTTATCCTTTGGTGCAAAGCGCGCTTCAATATGAGCAAGATCCGGTCCATACATGCCATGGAATTGTAAAAACCGTTGATGCGTATTATTGTCTTCTAATGGATCTCGAACACCCATTAAGGTAATATATTGGAACTGGTCAAAACCAAATTGGTCTTTTTGCTGTACAAGCAGTTGTAAATATTGATTAGACAGTAAAATATACACCTGGGCTAGCATGGCTAGATAATGGTTGTCTGTTTTGCGCATGGTACGCAAAAGGTATAACCACATAATTCCTTCTCTTTGTAACTCTGTGGCATTAGTTGGAATACAAGAGTGCGTAAAAGGATGCTTGGAGCTACAGTGCTCATGGTCAATATTACGTGTTAAAAGATGTACTACATCTAGATGTTCAGCATCATCACATTCACCATCTTTTCGTTTTTTTGAGGGTTTAGACAATAATATTTTGCAGATATGAGAACGTATTAGTGCAGCTCTGTGTAATAATCTTATGGTTTTTCGGGGTGTAGTATAGCGTTGCTTGTAAAACAGTGGAACCTTTCCATGAACACCACCTTGCTTGAAAGCCTTCATTAAGGAAAAACCTGTTTTGTCACGATTACCCAATGCATGGAGCCACACGTGTGCAAATTCAGTACTTCCATTAAAATGTAAATGCAAATCATACAGCTTGCCACATGCATTATTATCATCATGTATAAGCTCATGCAAACGATTGTCGCAAATGCAAGGAAGAGCAGAATATTGTAAGGTTTTTAAAATATGTTTTATGGTAATAGACATGTCTTCTTCTCGATAAAATCCACGTCCTTCCCACCCTGCTACAATAAGTGGTATGGTATTTTGATGCGCTGTAACTTCGCATTGCCACTCCTCAAGAAAACATTGCCGAACATAAAGAGTGTCGTTATGAATGTGTAAGGGATGCTCAAGCGTTCGATCATGAATTTTTTCTGCACCTAGCGACAATAATAACATCTTAGCCAAACTATCATTTTCATGAAAAGCAAAATTTACTCTTTCTTTATGTAAATGATCGGGAATGCGTATATTTTCGTCATGCAAACTAAGACGAACTTCAAGACGTAAAGTTTCACACAAGTCTTTAGTGGCACACGAGTTAAACTTTGTATATGATTCTAACACACGCTGCGAAGTGGTAAATATTCTGTATGTAGCGAGCATAATTTACCTTTTACTTATTATAAAATGTTGAAATTAATAATTTAAGGAAATGCTGATTTATTCTTTTTACCGCTAAAGGGGAAAGTTTTTGCTTTTTGCAAAGTATTCC
>CAYJDL010000054.1:0-2138 GCA_964368885.1 uncultured Desulfovibrionaceae bacterium
CTTGTATGTCCCACTAGAACTGGAAGACTACGTTCACATTCTTGCCAGTTCGCTTCCTTTAATTCCTTCAAATATCATCATGCACAGACTTACAGGAGATCCTGCACCAGGGCAATGCCTTGCGCCCCTTTGGACTTTACAAAAACGTGCTGTATTTACAGCTCTTATCCATCGTCTTAAAGGACAAAAAACTTGGCAAGGCAGCAAAGCAGACGTTAAAGATATACGCCCTACTTGGTATGGCGGCGCAAACGATTGCTAAAAAAACAAAGGTCTATTACTTTTTGTGGAAAAAACTTTTATCTAAACTTATTACATAATCTTATAAATAATGAGAAAAAGAAAAAATCAGCGTTTCCTTAATTTTTCTGAAGCGGAATAAGCACTGGCTTTTTATGAGTTTCATATATTTTACCTGCTTGTTTATAACGAATATTTTTCTTTAGGTTCCATAATAAAATATAATCAACTTTCTTTTTTTGTTCATGCAATGCTAAAGCATCAATATCTAAAACATTATCGCTGCCAGTATCTACTTGAAAAGGCAATAAAAAGTCTGTTCGCCTTTGAGGAATAAGTAAATATCTAAAGATCCATAGATTTTTCTTGTCACTATCTTGAGTAATAAACCAAATACGTGAACCAACTTCGCTATTCTTTTGTGTATAGTTAACAGCCTGCTGAATTTCAAGACGTTGTTGATGCATAGGAATATGCCTTGGGGCTTGCCAAGGTATAAATCCGCTTATTATCCACATTAAAATCACGGGTATTGCCAAGGAAATTGTTAAAAACTTTTTTCGATGTGGATATGTATTAGCTATACCAATATAAAAACATAAAAGCACATAAGAAACAATAGCAGCAAAATATGATCCTATATACCTATTAAAACTTGCTGCTCGAAGTGCTTCTTCTTGTGTATGAAAATGATAAGAAATAAAGACTCTAACGCAAAACCAAGCAAAAAAACCTGCATTAAGCAAAAGAAATGTTAAAGCGCAACCCTTTTGAAATTTAACGCCTTGTTTTTCATGAGCCCATAAAAACATAATTCCAAAGAGAATATACATGGGACTTACTGCAAAAAAAATCGACATAAAAACCGAACTTAACCAAGATGAATACATCAAAGGTAAGGAGAAAAAGGCATGTCTCCAAGCTTCCCATACTTCATATGGAATTTCAAGGAAGTCTTCTAGCTTTTGATTAAAAGTCATAACCTGACGCACTTTAGCCCATGAATATACAAAGTTTTGAGTTGATGTGTTAGAAGTTTCTTCGTTTACATTTTCAGTTTTGACTTTATCCTTTATTTTTACCTGAGCATGTGTTTTTACTTCCTCATGAACTTTTGTTGAAATTTTAGTTGGTTTATAATAACTATGAACATGCGCATTATACTTAGCAATTACCATACGTAATACAAAAACGCTTAGCAATAATAGTACAACAATAAGTATTTGTTTACGTAAACTAACCTTTGGTTGATCATCATAAGCATATTTTTTTATTTTTCTCAATAAAGCTTGTAGTAAGTAAACAGCAATGACACACAAAGAAAAAAGAAAGCCGGTAGCCTTTGCCATTGACAATAAGAGCACAGCACAAAATATACCAGCAACCTTAAGACGACCTGAAGGTAAAAAGCAACTTAAGGCAACACCAAGAGAAAAAAAAGCAGATTGATAATACTCTGTATAACCTGTTACATAAAGACCATTGTATACATTTGCACCAAATAGCCTTGACATACAAAGCAGTAAACAAGCTATAAGCAAGGAGTTCAGCACAGACATATATTGACGGCATATATAAGTAATATTACAAAATAATGCCATAAGAACTGTAAAACCTGCAAGCCCTACACTACCTTCATGAAAAGTTGCTTTTCCAAATATTTTTGTGGAAAAAAAACTTTGCAAAATCTCTACCATAGGGGGGTGCACTTTAGGTACAGAAGTTTCCATCAAAGGAGAAATATGACTGATCAAACCCCCTGTATCAAAAAAATCTTTAACCAACGATCCCCAATAGAATTCATCAAAATAACGTAATTGACTATCATAAAAATACCACACCAAATACAATTGAACGCAAATATGTACAATCGCAAGCACATGCTCGCTTTTTTCACG